>JAGXNZ010000088.1 GCA_019894655.1 Promethearchaeota archaeon
CCTCAAGAAATTATTGCTAATACTAAATCGGTTACAGGGAAATACCTAAAATAAGACTATTTATTAAATTTTTAATCTTTTTATAATTTCATTTAGTCCTAAAAATAAATAATATTAATTTCATTCTACAATCTTAGTATTTTAAAAAAAACTTCTTGATTTGATATGTCTGGAAAACCTACTTATTTTAACCCTTCAAAACCTCTCGAAGAAAGAATCGAGGATTTAATCTCAAGGATGACCTTGGAAGAAAAAATACCTCAACTCTTAAATGACGCAATTTCAATTGAACGGTTAGAGGTTCCAAAGTATAATTGGTGGAGTGAATGTCTTCATGGGATTGGATTTTCTGGCATAGCTACAGTGTTTCCCCAAGCTATCGGGTTAGCTGCTTCATTTGATTTAGACTTGATTAAGAGGATTGCAATTGCAATCTCGGACGAAGGAAGAGCTAAACATCATGAAGCTGTCAGAAATAATGAGAGGAAAATCTACCAAGGTTTAACTTTTTGGTCACCAAATATCAACATTTTTCGAGACCCTCGATGGGGTAGGGGACAAGAAACATATGGTGAAGATCCTTTCTTAACCTCAAAAATGGGTGTCACCTTTGTTAAAGGCTTGCAAGGAGATAATCCAAAATACTTAAAACTTGTTGCAACACCAAAACACTATGTAGCTTATAGCGGATTGGAATCGGAACGTCATAAATTTGATGCTATAGTTAGCAAAAAAGATTTATGGGAAACCTATTTACCTGCTTTTGAAGCCTGTATGCGTGAAGGAAAAGCAGAGGCAATAATGGGGGCATATAACAGAGTCAATGGTGATCCATGTTGTGCTAGTGAGTTTTTACTAGATGAGATTTTGAGAAAGGGATGGGAATTTAAAGGCCATGTTGTTTCCGATTGTGGAGCTATTAGAGATATTTATCATGATCACAAAGTAGTGGAAACTGGGGCCGAAGCAGCAGCAATGGCTATTAATGCTGGCTGCGATTTGTTTTGCAGTGTTGGTATCTTTACAAAAAAAAAGAAAAGAATTCGTTGGGAATGGATAAGTACCGCTATTAAGACTAACTTACTAAAAGAAGAAGTGATAGACAAGGCTTTAAATAGACTCTTTAGAGCTAGGTTCTTACTAGGAATGTTTGATCCACCAGAGTTAGTACCTTATACAAATATACCATATGAAGTGAATGATTGCGAGGAGCATAGACAATTAGCATTAGAGGCCGCTAAAAAAACAATAGTATTATTGAAGAATGAGGGTAATCTATTACCTTTAGAAAAAAATATAAAGAAAATTGCTGTTATTGGCCCAACTGCTGATAATAAAGATGTATTATTGGGGAATTACAACGGTACACCATCAAAATATACCACCATTTTAAATGGAATTAGGGAATCGGTTTCTGATCAAACAGAAATTTTATTTAGTGAAGGTTGTCCTCTTAAAGAAAAATCGACCGAGGGATTTAATGAGGCTATAAAAATAGCGAAAGATGCTGATATTGCAATTCTAGTCTTAGGGATATCCCCTCGTCTTGAAGGTGAAGAGGGACAAGCAACTGAATCTGATTTGGAGGGAGACAGACTAGAAATAGGTTTACCTGGAAGTCAGAAAGACCTATTGAAAACTATTCAAGGAATAGGAAAACCGATTGTTTTGATATTAACGGGTGGAAGTGCCATTTCATTCAATTTTGCTAAAGAACATATTCGTTCCATTTTATTTTCATGGTATCCAGGTGAAGAAGGCGGTAAAGCGATTGCCGAAGTAATTTTTGGGACATATAATCCTGCAGGACGATTGCCAGTTACATTCTATAAATCTGTCGATCAACTCCCTGATATGAGGGATTATAATATGGTGGGAAGAACATATAGGTATTTTAAAGGAGAGCCATTATATCCATTTGGATATGGGTTAAGTTATACTGATTTTAAGTATAGTTCTCTGAAATTATCATCAGGCGAAATTAATAGTGGTGAAAAGGTTAAAGTTAGTGTTGATGTCGAAAACATAGGTAGAATGGAAGGTGAAGAAGTTGTTCAATTATATATCAGTCAGTCTTCCAAGTCATTTCGAGTTCCTATCCGGGAATTAAAGGGTTTTAAAAGAATAAACTTAAACAAAAATGAGAAAAAGACAGTTTCTTTTGAAATTAATCAAAATCATTATTCTATAGTGAATATGGATGGTGAGAGAATTGTACAACCGGGAGAAATAATGATATTTGTTGGTGGATCGCAACCGGGATTTATTGAAAATGCTTCTGAAGTCCTTAAAGGAAGTTTTAAAATTAGGAATTAAATATTTTTATTGCATTTTAGCTTACTATTTTTGTTCTTTTATTCTTTCATAGAAATTAATTATTATTTTTTCACGAGAAGATGCAATCTCTTTGGAAATATCCAAAAAAAGCTGAGTTTTAAGTTTCAATATCTTATTCTCGAGATGTTCAACTACATCATTTAAACCCCCTTTTCTTAATATCGTAAAACCTATAGTACGGTATAATCCGATAGCTCCAAGAGCATCTAACTTATCAGCATCAGACAATATTTTTGCTTCGAGAGTTTTAGGTATTTTATTATTTGAAAATGAGTGGGATCGGATACAGTGAAGGATATTTTTAATATTAATAATACTTAGATCAAAGTTGTTATTGTAAATAAACTTCTCTGCGATGTCTGCAGAGCTTTCTGCGTGATTTTCTACAGTTTCCCTGCTTTTAATGTTTCTACCGATATCATGAAGTAACGTAGCTATTTTAAGCACAGTTAAATTTGCATTTAACTTAATTCCGATTTCTAAACTTTGTTTTAATACTCTTTCTGTATGTTTAAAACCGTGAATATCGTCTTTCTTAGAATGTTCATATGCAAATGTGTGAACTTTTGCAATCATAGTCTCAAAATCCATAATAGTAAAGATCTAAATGAATTATAGTAATTAAAAACGCAATTATTAATGAATAAAAAACAATTAAAAAAGAGAAATTTAAAATTTAATAAATATTAGACTTCTTCTCCTCGTTTTCTGGCTTCAATATCTTTGAGGTCTTTTCTAAGTACTTTACCAACAAGAGTTTCTGGAAGTTCTTTTCTGAATTCTATAAATTTTGGTACTTTGTAAGGCGCTACAGTTTGTCTACAAAATTCTTTTATTTCTGCTTTTATTTCTTCTGATTCGTCGTATCCATCTTTTAGGACAATGAATGCTTTTACTCTTTCACTACCAGGAATATCTGGATTAGGAATTCCAATTACGGCTGCATTTTCAATAGCTTCGTGTTCAAATAATACGTCTTCCAACTCTCTTGGGTAAACTTTAAATCCGCTAACATTTATCATATCCTTCTTCCGATCAACTATAAAGAAGTAACCATCTTCGTCCATTATTGCGATATCTCCCGTTAAAAGCCATTCCCCTTTAATTTGATTAGCAGTGGCCTCAGGTTTGTTCCAATAACCTTTCATAACTTGAGGTCCTTTAATCATGATTTCACCCGATTCACCAAGTGGCATAATTTTGGTATAATCGTCAATATCAACAATTTTTAATTCAGTATCAGGAATTGGCATTCCAACAGAACCTATCTTCCTTTCTCCTAGAACAGGATTTGTGGTTGCTACTGGTGACGTCTCTGTCAGTCCGTAACCCTCAAGTATTTTACCACCAGTCCTCTTTTCAAATTCTCTAAGTACTTCAGGAGGCATGGGGGCTGCTCCTGTGTTACATATTCTTATAGATTTCATATCTTTAGCATAATCTTCTAAATCATCCCGCTCTAATAAACGCATGTACATCGTTGGTACTCCCGGAAACATTGCCGGATTTGTTGCTTTAATTATTTCGAATAATGATTTTTGATCCCGCGGGTCTGGATTTAAAGCGATGGTTGAGGCATTGTAAATCACGATATTCATGCATACAGTTTGACCATAAATATGGAATAATGGTAAATTGGTAAGAGTAGTATCTCTACCTCTTTTAATTTCAGCTCCTAACCATCGGTGAGTAGCTATACAATTTGAGACTATATTATAATGAGTAAGCATTGCTCCTTTAGGGAGTCCTGTAGTACCTCCAGTATACTGCAAGCAGGCTATAGTTTCTTTTGCGTTTGTTTCGAACTTTGGAGGATCAGGTTTTGTATTATTGATGAGATTTATAAATTGCTTTGTTCCAGCGATTTCAGGAGGGTTTCTTGGTGCCATCATTGTATAATCAAATATATTTGTGATTATTACATGTCTCAATCGTGTTCTATCTCGTATGTTATTAATTTTTTCGACTTGATTATCCCATGCTATAATTATCTCTGCTCCACAATCATTTAATTGGTATGATAATTCATGTTCTGTGTGGAGAACGCTACAAGCAGTAACTATTCCTCCCGCTTTTAATATCCCATAATAACTGAAAATAAATTGAGGGAAATTGGGGATCATTATTGCTACCACATCGCCTTTCTTTACTCCTAATTCTACGAGAGCCGTTGCGAGCCTATCGGCGATATCCTTAAATCTCTTATAGGAAATTTTGTTTTTCATGAACCAAATCGCTGTTCGGGCACTAAAATCCTTTGCAGAATTATCTAAAAATTCGTAAATATTCATATTAGGATAATCTATATGCGTAGGAACATTTTCATCGTAATGTTTCAACCAAGGTTTAGAAGAATATGGATTTTCACTCATAATTTTAACCGTTCTTTTTAATTGTATTATTTATCTTTTTTTAATTTTTAATATAACTCTGAAATCAATTAAGTTATAATTTAATTATTTTCTTTGATGTTGTCAATTGCGAAATCCGCAGATTCACAAACGTAATCACATTCGTCATGCATTAGATTTTCTAATGCGGAAATAATTTCGGGTTTATTTACACTAATTTTTCCTAAAGCTTCAGAAGCCCTCCATCGAACATCTGGTTTATTATCTTCTAATGCTATTAACAAAGACGGAACAGCTTTCCTTGCAACAGGTCCAATTTTTCCTAGCGAGAGAGCTGCCTCTCGTCTAACAATTGCTTTCGAATTGCTTAAGGCTATTTCTAAAGCTAACATCGTTTCCTCTGAATCTATACCAATTGATCCTAAATTTCTAGCAGCTTCTACTTGAACAGAAGATTTTTTATCATTTAATAGGCTTATTAAATCAGGGATTCCTTCTTTTGCCACTACTCCAATCCCACCAATCGCAGATATAATAACAATTTTCATCTTCGTATTAGCGGTTTTAGTTGCTCTAATTAAAGCAGGGACTGCATCTTTACCTAAACTTCGAAGAGAATTAGCAGCTTTCCCTCTCACTTCTTCCTTAGAGTCTTTTAACATCAAAATCAATTTTTCAAAAATTTCTGGAGTTTTTATTCCTAGTTCTCCTAAAGCATCAACAGCATCTTTTCTTACAACTCTATTTTTATGATTCAACGCATTAAATAAGTGAGGAATAGATTCTTCACCAATTTCCTTAAGAGTATTAACAATGTGGTATCGTACACGCCAATCCTTATCATCGAGTGCATTTACTAAGGTAGGAATTGCTTTAATTGTGCCTTTTCCAATACTACTCATTGCTCGAGCAGAAGTTGTTCTCACCTCCCAGCTTGGATCGCTAATGCTCCTCATTAAATCAGGTATAATCTCATATGCCTCAGTGCCTAACAGACCTAACGCATTTGCTGCTCCAATCCGTACTTGCTCATTTTTATCTTTCAGCGCATGGCTAAGAACCTTCAGTACATCTTCAGTTACATGACCAATTTTTCCAAGTGAGGTAACAACTGCTACTCTAATTGATTCTTCGTCATCAGAACAGCACTTAGATAACTCATTAGTTGAGGTACTTGCTATCTTACCAATTTTTCCTAGAGATCTTGCTACTTCTCGACGAATACTCCAATCATCATCATTTAAGTATTCAGTTATTTTATGAACAGCAATTTCACCTGATTTCTCTCCTAATTCACCGAGAACAAATATTGAATTAAACCGGATAGAACGGCTATCGCTATCTACATTTCTAAGAACTTCTTCAATGACAGAAAAATCTTTTTCTATTCTCGCTAAAATTAAATCGATTCTCGCATCTCTTAACAATTGTTCTAAGGAAGCCGACATTTTTAATCACCTTAAATTCCTAAATAAACTTTTTTTATTCGAGGTTCTTTCTCAAGTTCTTCCTTTGTTCCCCTCATTTCTATTTTTCCCTCTTCCAATAAATAAATAGTTTCACCAACATCCATAGCTAACACAGCATCTTGTTCAACTAATAAAGTTGTTGTCCCCCCTTTTTTAATTTCATTGATCGCAACGAATATTTTATCTTTAACCTTAGGAGCTAATCCTAAAGAAGGTTCATCCAAAAGAAGCAATTTTGGATCTGCCATAATAGCTCTAGAGATAGCTAACATTTGCTGTTCTCCACCACTCAATGTGCCTGCTCTTTGCTTTCTTCTTTCCGAAAGGCGAGGGAAAAGTTCAAAAACAAATTCTAAGAGCTCGTTAAATTTTTTCTTATTTTTTAACGAATACGCTCCCATTTCGATATTTTCCATTACAGTCATATCGTAGAATAACCGTCTACGCTCAGGACAAAGAGCAATTCCTTTCTTTGCAATTTTATGAGCCTTAAGCTCATCTATTCGCTCCCCTAGAAATTCGACTTTACCTCTATCTGGTTCTTCCAACCCAGCAATAACTCTAAGGAGCGTTGATTTCCCTGCTCCGTTAGGGCCAATTACAGCATCAAGAACTCCTTCCTCTATCTTTAAGTTAATTTCTTCAAGGGCTCTAGCTTTTCCATAATAATGATAAATTTTTCTCATTTCAAGCAAGTTTTTCACCTCCCCTTCCTAAATATGCTTCCAATACTATTCTATTTTTTGCTACCTCTTCTGGAGGTCCTTCTGTTATATATTTACCTTGATGCATAGCTATTGCTCTTGGGACTAAATGCATTAACTCACGCAATACATGACCTGTCATAAAAACTGTTACTCCATCAGCGTGCAATTTTTTAATCAATTCCGTAATGCCTTTCTGTTCTTCGTGAGAAAGGCCACTAAACGGTTCGTCTAATAGTAGTAGCTGAGGATTAGTACCTAAGGCTTTTCCAATTTGCAATTTCCTTAAATCACCATGAGGTAAGATTATTGGGGGTATTCTTGCTTTATCAATAAGACCAACAGCTGCTAAAATTGAGCTTGCAGATTCGTCTATTCCGTATTCCTTTGCGAGTTTTTTACCTCGAGGTGAAAGACACGATACTGAAATATTATCTAATAGTGACATAAATTTAAAAGATCGAACTAGTTGAAAAGTTCTCGCAATACCTAAATTTACAATTTTATGAGGTTTCATACCGGTAATATCGCGCCCATCGAACCGAATTGTACCAGAACTAGGTTTTTCAAATCCAGAAATTAGATTAAATAAAGTAGTTTTTCCAGCTCCATTTGGACCAATTAAGCCAGTAAATTCGCCACGTTTAACTTCAAAACTAAAATCGTTGACTGCTGTTAATCCACTATACTTTTTAGTTAGGTTCTTTACTTCTAAAATTATTCCCATATTAATACATCAAAATTCTTAATTATATTTTATCATAAATAAATTAAAGTTACCTTCCCAATAAGACATCCCATAAATTTTGCAGTCTCTCTAAAATAGGTTTTAATAATCCATGTTCTGAAAATCGAATTATCAGAATTAATAATATCGAAAATATAAATATTGGTTCCATAAAACCACCTAATACCTCAAGTTGCGGTATATCTCCAAGCAATCGGAGAATTTCACCGAGGAATACAAAAATAAATGCTCCTAGAGCTGCTCCAGAAAGAGTAGCAATCCCTCCAATGGCTACCATGATAATCGCATAAAACGAATATAGTGGTTGAAAGACTCCAGGATTTACACCGCTAAACCTTAACGCATATAAACCTCCAGCAATACCCGCAAAAAAGCCACTAATTAAGAATGCTAAAATTTTATATTTAGTCGTATTAATTCCTGAAGCGCTAGTGCCTGTTTCATCATCTCTAATAGCTTTAAAAATTGTACCGATGTTAGATTTAACAATATAAGTTAAGATCAATACTGAAATACACATTATAAATAAGATTGCGAAATATTGAATAGTAATATTAGTTGAAATAGGAGGAACTTGGCCTAATCCATCTGTACCGAATAATTCTGTACCAAATGCATCCTCCCAAAGAATTCCTAATGATCCCATTAAAAAAACTTGATATAAGATTAAACTCATAGCTAATGTACCTAAAGCTAAATATGGTCCTTTTAATCTTAAAGCTGGGACACCAACAATTAAACCAAACAATACTGCTATAATTGCGCCAAATAATAAAGCACTCCACCAAGGCCAAGCGAAATACTTAATAAAATATGATGTTGCATATCCTGAAACTCCTAAGAAAATGGCATGTCCAAAACTTACCTGACCAACATATCCAGCTAAAAAATCCCAAGATATAGCAAAAATAGTGTAGATCATAAATGTGTTAAAAATTCCGATAATATATGGATTCTGAGTTCCAAATGGAATTAAAATTAATCCTATTAAACAAATAAGTGTCAATTTCCCTCTAAAAGTTTTAAGCCAGTCTCTGAAATATGCGGGAAAACCAGATATCTTTGTCTTTAATTTTTCCAAGTCTTTTATTACCTCAATTTTTATTGAAATTTAATCTATTTCCTTCTTTCCGAAAATTCCCCTTGGTCTTAATACCAACATCAAAACGATTACAATGATTGGTATCAAGGCACTTAAAATGGGGCTAACAAAATAATTAGTATAAGCTCTCGCAAAAGCAATAAGGAAAGCCCCTGCTACACTCCCTTGAAGGCTTCCTAAACCTCCAAGAACTACTATTGCAAATGAATTTAATAGTATATTCCATCCTATATGCGGTGCTACTATATCAACGGGTACGTTTAATACTGCTGCTGCGGCTGCAAGAAAAGCAGAAATCATGAGCGTATAAGCTAAGATTCTATCTACATTGATTCCCATTAAAGAAGCCGCTTCTGAATCTTGGGCAACAGCACGAATTGATTTACCCAATTTAGATTTATTAATAAATAATGTAATTAAAAAGACAAGTGATAAGGCAATAACGATAATTAAGATGTAATGATATGGAACGGTCACTCCAAATATATTAAAAACCCCTGGAATGATATGTGGCATATCATGATATTGTTTATCAACTAAAATTCCGACTAAATTTTCTATAAAAAAGGCAAACGCAAAGGTAACAATTACAACCCCAACATGACTATCTTTTAATGGTTTTATTAGTAAAAAATAGATTAAGCCTCCAATTAAGGTGGTGATTATTAGTGCGACAATTATTCCAATTATCAAACCAAAAACTGGTATATTAATAAAAAACCAATAAAAAAGATAGGTCGCAATAATATAAAATGCTCCATGTGCTTGATTTAAAATACCACCCACACCATATACTAATGAAAATCCCATCGCTAATAATGAATAAATTGAACCTTGAATAATACCAAAAATTACAAAACTAAGAATAGTATCTATCAACTAAAAAATCACCAAATTTTTGAGAACGAAATATCTTTTCTCGATATATTATACTTTATAGATAATTTTGAGTTCATTCTATAAAAAGATTTTTTAAAATATAAAAATTCTTCATAAAAATAATACAAATAAAACATAAAATCCTAAATCTTTAAATACATGTTTATCTGAAACAGTATTTGTTATACTTTATTTAAATTAAAAAGTGATGAAATAAAATGGAAAAACTAACAAAAAGAATTCTAGCAATAGTATTAATTGCTGTTGTTGGTATTGGCGTCGGTGTTACCGTATGGGTTTTTGTAGCACCTTACGCTTGGAGTGCTCAAGACGCCCCAGGTGCCCCCTCAAATATAACTGAGGATCAAATTATTAAAATTGGAGTTCTGGGAGGAATATACGACATCCAAGGAAGAGGTCAATTAGAAGGAGCACGATTAGCTGCTTATGAGATTAACCAGGCTGGAGGAATCACTGTCGGGGGAACTACTTATTATATCGGAATTACTGCTGAGGACACTGACGAATCAAATCCTAACCTAGATACAACCAAAGGAGTATCTGCTGCTGAAAGGATTATAAATTATAAACAAGTCCAATTCCTCACTGGGGGATTTAGAACAGAAGCTTTACAAGTTTATTTGGAAACTGTAGTAGCAGCTAAAATCCCCTTTATAGGCACTGGAGCCGCAACAGATAGCTTCTGTCAAAATGTCTTAGATGATTACCCGAAGTATAAATATTTCTTCAGAAATATGCCAATTAACTCAAGTTCATTAGGTGCAGAAATTATTGCCTTTTTAGCAACTTATGCGGTTGTATTATCAAGTGATGCTTATGCTAACAGAACGATAAATAAATTTGGTATTCTTTACGAAGACTTAGATTGGACAGAGGCTCTGGTCAATGCGCTTACTGCTTATCTTCCCTTATATGGGGGAGTTATAGCAGCTAAAGTAGCTTATCCAATCACAGCATTACAAACTGATATGGATGGATATTTGGCCGCAATTGATGCAAACAATACACAGATATTAATTCCCGTCATTTCTGCTCAAGGAGGTATTTTAATGATGAATGCTTATACACCTGCCTCTCAAGGCTTTGTTGTTATAGGAATTGATGTCCAATCACAACTGGATACATTTTGGACTGATTCAAATGGAGCATGCGTTTACGAGACTATTTTACAATCTCTGCATAGCACTTCAAAAACACCCAGGTCCGTACCATTCTGGAACGCTTATATTGCAGAATATGATCATGAACCTCTTTATACCGCGGTTGGGAGTTATGATGCCATTAATACGTATGCGTGGGCAATCAATGAAACGCAATCATTTAATGTGGATGGAATAATAAATCAGATAGAAACTATCACTAAAGCAAATCCATTAGCAGGTGCAGGTGGATTTACAGCTTTCACTACAAGCCACGATGTTCAAGAAGGATATCCTTATGGGTACACACTATTTTGTCAATGGCAAGCAGGAGGGACCAAGGTCGTAGTTCCTTCTTTCGGTAGTATTTACCCACCTGCAATAGCAACAGGCGCTTATGTATTACCACCAGGATTTGTTTTTAATACCTAAAATTTAACATTAAAATTTTTTTTTTTTCTATTAAATTGATCAGCTGTTTAATAATGAATTGTAACTATCTGTAGCTTCTAAAATTCCGTCTGAATGCTTATCCTAGATAATTTTTAAAGCCTAAGAAGTTCCTCTAAAATAAC
>JAGXNZ010000089.1 GCA_019894655.1 Promethearchaeota archaeon
TAACTTATACAGAATTTATGTTGTTAACTGTATTAATAAGTAGTATCTTGTGGTTAGTAATTGGCAGTTTCGCAGGAATTCCCTTAAGTAGCACTCATTCATTAGTAGGAAGTATATTTGGAGTTGTTTTTGTTTACTCATTAACACAAGAAATAGTTAATCCTGAAACAATATTTAATTGGGTAAAATTAAATAATGTAATTCTAGGTTGGTTCTTATCTCCAACGTTCGGATTGATCATAACATATGTGCTTTTTAAATTACTTGCGAAAACTTATTTATCCAAATTAAAAGGTTTAAATCAAATCGAGAAATCTGAAAAGTATTTCAAATGGTTATTATTATTAGCAGTAATTTTTGCTGAGATATGGGTGGGGGCAAATTCTGGTGAGGCAGTTGGTATACTTTATGGATTGTTTGATGGAGGTACGTTGAACTTGGTGCAATATATATTTTTTGCATTTCTTTGTGGCATTTTCTCTTGTCTTGGGATATATATAGCAGCTCGGTATGTTGTTAGAAATTTAGCATCTCAGATGATGGATTCTCGACCTAGCGAAAGTCTCATTACTCAAATAAGTTCTGCCTTGATTCTTATGATTGCTACCCTATTAAGCTTACCGATTTCCCATAGTCACGTAATAGTATTTTGCATAATTGGAATGAATGTGGCTCAAAGAAAAGAAGTTGACTACAAAGGTTTAGGGAAAATGGCAATATACTGGGTTCTAACTTTTCCAGTTGCTGCGATTCTTGCAGGGTTGCTTTATTTTGGATTTAATTTATTTGGGTTAGTCTAATAAACTATAAAAAATACTTTGTAATAGTAATATATAGCACTAATAAAGTAAAGAAAATATGTGATAAAAATGGGTTCATTAATAGAATTTCTGAAAAGAGAAACGGCATTGAACGTATTAGAAAAAACGATCAAACATGCTCAAATAGTTCAACAATGTGTAAGAGAATTAGAAGTTGGGCTTAATGTGTTACTTAAGGAAGAGAATCTTGAAAAGTCTCGCGAAAACTTTAACAAAGTTGATCTTTTAGAAGACGAAGCAGACAAGTTAAGAAGAGAAATCCTAAAAGATGTATCGAAAGGAGAATTAAATCCTAGTATTAGACAAAATTTATCACATCTCATAAAAAGATTGGATGACGTAGCAAATTGTAGTACGGGCGTTGCTCGTAGAATTACTACCATTCCTATCAGATTTTGGGAGCAGAGTAGTGAAGAATCTTTAAAATTAATATTAAAAATAATTGAAACAACCGTAGAAGCGGTAAACAATTTAGATGAGCTTGTTATTGATTTAGTGGGCGAAAGGACTAGTGTGAAAGAGTATGCTCAAAAGATAAATCAATTAGAACATGATGTAGACCTCTTAAATATTAAACTAAGAGAAAGCCTTCAAAAAACAGAGTATGATGTTAATTTCTTTACAATTTTCACTGTTGGTAATATTTTCGACATTTTGGAGGCAATATCAGATGCTATTGAAGGTGTTGCCGACTATATAATAGTTCTCCGTACAAGTTCCCGCGTTCTATAAAACAAAATGTTTAGTAAATACAGCTTATTGAAATTCATTACTATTGTATTAAAATGTGCTGGTTCTTTTTAAAAAAAAGTGAAATAAATAGAATTTTTATAATTTAATTCGCTGATTCAAAATTAATACTTACATTCCTTAGAAGTTCTTTATATCTCGAACGTAAAGTAACTTCAGTGACTGAAATAACACGAGATATGTCTTTTTGAGATACTTTTACATTTCTCAACTTCGCTACAAGATATATCGCACCAGCACATAACCCTTTAGGATCTTTTCCAGAAATAGAGGTCCTTACTATAAAGTTATGAAGCACTTTCATTGCTTCTTTTTCCACCTCAATTCCTAAATTTAGATCAGCGCAATAACGCGGGATAAGCGTAACTGGGTCGATGTGTGAGATTTTTAAATTTAGTTCACGAACTAATATTTTATAGCACTTCTTTACGATATTATCGTTAATAGAAGCTTCTTCTAAAATTTCTTGTAGCGTAATTGGCACCTTTTCGTCTTTACATGCATAATAAGCGCAGGCTGCAACCATCCCGTTTATCGATCTCCCTCGCAAAAGTTGTCTTTTAAAAACTTCTTTATACAATCTAACAGCAGATTTTTTCACTCTCTCGGGAAAATTTAGATTACCCCCGATTCTTTTCAGCTCGGTAATTGCCATTAACATGTTCCTCTTTTCCCAAGACAGATGCGTATTCCATTTAGCAGCCCTTCGTAAATCAGGATTTTTGATCTTGGTTCTATCAATAACAGTACTAAGACCGATATCTGGCATTAAGATAGACATAGGAGACCCTGTCCGCTCCTTTCTATCTTTTTCGTGTTTCGAATAAGCTCTTATACCACTATGTGATATATCCAATCCCCTCTCTAAAACAACTAGCCCACACTGTTGACAGACAGTTTCTCCTCTTTCTTGTATGATGACAGTATTTCCCTGGCATTCGGGGCATAAACTTGATGAGTCATCTAATTCAACAATCATAATAATTACCACTTTACTTATCTTTTATATAATTTTTTTGTCGTTCCTATTTTTTTACTATTCTCGTTTTTCAAGGGAATAATAAGACAAATATTTTAATATTTGCGCACAACAATTTTTGTTTGTTATCACAATCAATGATAAATTTATATTTAAATATTATGCTTTTCAAATTTTTCAAACAAAAATTACTTATAGTAATACTTTTTTTTTTTTTACCCTTATTTCAAATGAAAAAAAGGAATTTAAATAATTTGAATATAAATATTTTTTTTTGAATTAATAATAGATGTATCATTAGGGTATGTATTTGAATAATAAAATGACGCTTTTTGAACCTTGGGTGAAATTATTGCCTTGATTTTATTTTTTGAAAATTCTGATATCTTATTTTAATGTAGAAAATTGCGACTATATTCTCAAACAAGTTGAAATAAGTAATTAGTTATCGTGCTATCTTTTTACATAATCTTAAATAAAACTTTTAACACTATTTTTTTGAACTTATTTTCGAAATTTTACAAAGAAAAATCATCTTTTAAGGTGAAAAACAGATATCGCGAGAATCAGAAAAATCCAATGAGAGGGAAAATCTATCCGCTGTGGATAACAAAAGTTCGAGTAAGGATAAATCAGAAGATAAACCTTTACTGTCTGAAATAGAAATACAAAATATTAATCTTAACGACGAAAAAATAAAGCAATACATGAAAAAATATGAAGATGAGAACGATAAATACGCTATCTGGAGAGGAGCGATAACTGAAGGCTTTAAAAAATGGTTAAAAGGTGAAAAAATCTATACTCGCGACAAGGAAAGAATATCTTTATATGTTGACGACAAGATTAAAGGAGATTGGCAAAAATTTATAAATCAGAACAAGGAGACCTTTCCTACTTTTTCAGAATTAATAAGACAGAGTGTTAAATCATTTATAGAAGATTCAAGTATGGTTTCAAGTGAACTTTCAAAATTAAACCCGAGTACCATATCTAACATCTCTCATGCTTTAAAGGAGCCCCTAACATCTATTAAAGGTTATTCTCAGTTGCTTCTTGAAAGCGAAGAATTCAGGGGTAAATTAAGTGAGCATATTGAAGAAACAATAAAAAATATTTTCGATCAGAGTAATTTGCTTGAAAACATTATAAAGAATTTCCTAGACAATATTCAACCTGAAAGTACTCCCTATGATATTTTATTAATTGAAGATGATTTGGCAACAATCCGGTTAATAACAAGCTATTTTGAAAGTAAGAAATTCATCTGTAAAGGAGTTATAAGTGGAACAAAAGGCTTAGAGGAATTAAGAAGAGTAATCCCAAAAGTTATATTGTTAGACATTATCTTACCTGATTTAAGTGGGTATGATATATGTCAGACTATAAAAACCGATAATGCTTACAAAAAAATACCCGTTTTCTTTCTAACAGCAATATCTGCAACAGAAATAAAAAAGCGCTTAAATCAGACACTCGCTGATGGATATATTCTTAAACCATTTAACTTTTCTGATTTTAAAGTTATATTTGAAATTTTAAATGGAAAAGTGTAATTATCTAATTTTTGAATAAACATGTAATCTATATTATGTAAATAGCGGTAATTTTTCTTTAGGTTCGTTAACTTTTAAAGAAATATGCTATAATTTAATAAATGGGATTAAGTTTATTTTTTGTGAAGAATTACTTTAATGTAAAAGATAATTTTACCAAAAAAAAAAATTATAAGAATGAATAGAATACTAATGGATTTAAAAGCGTAATATTCCTTCGAAATAAATCAAATGAAATTGTTTCAGGTGTAAAAAATTCCTAACGAAAAAAAGAACAATAATAATTCAAATGGTAAGGAAAATCACACAAATCCAAAATTGACTGATGAAGAAATAAATAACCTGGATTTGAGTAGCGAACAAGCGAAAAATCTAATGAGGGAGTATGAGGACACAACTGATAAGTATGCTAATTGGCGTGGAAACATAACAGAAGGTTTTATGAAATGGCTTAAAGGAGAAAAAATGTACGACAGAGAAAAGGAGCGTATATCTTTGTATGTAGCTGACAAGACCAAAGAAGAGTGGAGCGATTTTATAAAAACTCATAAAGATAAATATAACACCATTTCCAAACTTATAAGAGAGAGCGTTAATTATTTTATTAAGCAAAAATCCACGCTAATCAATGAGGATTTGCATAAATTAGACAATCAAACTCTCACAAACATATCGCATGCATTAAAGGAACCGTTAACATCAATCAAAGGATTTTCTCAACTATTAATCGAAAACTCTCGTGATGAAATGGCTGAAAATGTTTTTAACACCATTCAAAATATATTTAATCAATCAATCCTTTTAGAGAATAAAATTGTCACTATCCTGGATAATATTAAAACAGACGCTTCTCAATATGATATATTACTTATTGAGGATGATTTAGCTACTATTCGTTTATTAACAAGCTATTTTGAAAGCAAAGGTTTTTCCTGTAAGGGAGTAGTTAGTGGAACAAAAGGATTGGAAGAGCTAGCAAATAACCCATCTAAGTTAGTATTACTTGATATTATTTTACCTGATTATAGTGGTTATGATATCTGCAAACAGATTAAATCAAATAAGGAGCTTCAAAACATTTCGGTATATCTGTTAACAGCTATACCAGGTTCAGAAGTAGAAAAACATCTGGAAGATAGTAACGCTGATGGTTATATTCTAAAACCTTTTGATTTCTCTGATTTTGAAGTAATATTTCAATATTTATAATAAAGTATTATCGCTATTTATTAGAGAATAAGCGGGCTATGAGGGAATTTCGCCTCCAAACTTTTTGAATGGAGGTATCGAACCCCCGACCTGCCGGTTAAGAGCCGGATGCGCTACCTGACTGCGCTAATAGCCCATTTAGTATTGTTCACCATTGAAAACGCACCTGGAGGGATTTGAACCCCCGAGCGCTTACGCGCACTGGCTTACTTGATCATATTATCTGCTCAAGGCCAGCGTCTTACCACTAGGCTACAGGTGCTCTAATTATCTTGATTCTACGCAGAGTTATTAGGAAATATATTCTTTAGAATAATCTACGTGCTGTTTTCAGCCTATATTTTTAAATTTTTTATTTTTAATATTATGATATAGGTTTTAAACTAGTTTATTTTTAATAAAATAAAATTCTTTTTATTTCAATCTCGTAATTCCTAACCTTTATGATTACATTAAAGAAAAATATAAATTTTATGCTACATTGACTCATAATTGAGATGAAGTAAAAATGAGTGGGGCAAAAAATTTTAGATATTTGATACCAGATCGATTATTTAAAGAAATTACTCGGAAAGCCGCAGAGGTTTATCCAAATATCGAACACTATTGGATTTTTGCTGATCGTAAAGAAAACTTTGGAATTGTTACTAAATTTATCGTTAATCCAGATTTAAAAAAATCAAAAACCCACGTAAAACCAAGAAGCTGGATGAGGTACAAAAAGTCAAAAATTTATAATATGCGCAAGTTTAAACAGGAACTTAACGTAGATATAGTCTGGCAGGCACACACACATCCATCTGGAAACGATAAACTGCACCAAATTGATAAGAGGATACTTAAATATCTTTCAAACGGGGTTATGATTATTATAATTCCTCATATGCCAGAAAAGGAGTTAGAGGGGCATATGGTGGGTTGGTATTACGATAAGCGATATACAAAAAAACCTATGATCGAGAAAATGGTTTTTGAGATCATCCAAGAATAAATGATTTCTCGTTAGCGACTTTCTTTTTTCTTTTTTTTTCCTTCTATTATTAGAATTATCTAAGCTTTTTTTTTATTTAAAGAATCAATTTCCTTTCGCATAATCTCCTCAATACAATGAAAAAGTATTAAAATTTTAAATTTTTATATACAAAATATATCGTTTGGAAATTATACTAACATTAAGCAAATGTCGCTTAGCTTGGTAGAACGCTTAAGCGTGCTAAAAGCGCCGGATTGCTAATCCGGTGTCCAACGGACTCGAGGGTTCGAATCCCTCCATTTGCGTTGTAATAATCTTTCATAAAACAAGGGCCCATGGTCTAGTGGTTATGACGTCTCGCTAATATGGTATAATACATACTGTATTCGAGAATACACCGAGAAGCTCGGGAGTTCGATTTTTAAGCGAATGTATCGCTTAATCGAAAACCTCCCTGGGCCCACCATTTATAATTTCGATTTATATAATTTCTTAATTCTTTCGGGCCGAATTGCATTTAATTTGCAGTTTTTAAGATGTTTTCCTATATCTGCGATAATTCCTGGAGCAGTAGTAGATTCTCTTAATATTACAATGTTTTCTAAAAATCCGAATCGCTCTATTGAAACAATGTCTCGAAAATGACCGGTGTTCACAAGTGCTTTTTTAAATTGACCTTTTGTTTCACCACTGACAAAAACCGCCTCGAGATTCTCTGAAATCAGTTTTTCGTAAAAGTCTAAAGTTTTTTGATCCAAAATGCCTTGGATTTGTTGTTTTTCTTTATTTATCGTAACTACTTTCACATAAACAGGGAATTTATTAATAAAATCATAAGCCTTAATAATTTCTGGCAATGAAACATTTTTTCCATTACACAGTTGAGTTCGTATGTCATAGAGGTTTAATAATACATCTACCTTAGGGTTTACAATGGCACAGTCTA
>JAGXNZ010000090.1 GCA_019894655.1 Promethearchaeota archaeon
AAAAGTTATTTTAATTCTTCTTCAATTAGATAAATAAAGGTTTCAATCATCTGTGCATTAAAAGAATTTTTATCAGGTTCTTCTTCATAAGCTTTTTTGTATTCTAATAATTCTTCTTTTTTTTGATTTATTTCATACAATTCCCATTCTTCCTTTAAAACTTCAAAAAAGCTTTTATCGCTAACAATTTCTGTATGTTCAACTTTTTCAAAAACTTGGACTGCAGTATTCATATTAATTTACACCACCGATAATTTTTTACTTTTTTACTTAAATTTTATTGTTTGATTCTATTTTAACAATATTATGTGGTTAATTTAAAAAATTTGATAAGTAAAATTTTTTAAATTTTGATAACTATTTTAATCAAAGAGATTTTTCAATTGTTTTTTTTTTCAAGTTATTGGTATGGTTTAGTATTTTATCAATAAAACTAGCTCGAATTATAACTCTAAATATAACTAAAAAATTTTCATAAAATTTTATAAGATAAAAATAATGTTATATTAATCTACAAAAAAATAATTAAGAGGAAATATGTTATAGATATATCCTCTCAGAATTCAATTCATTTTCATAAGTTTTTTTAGCTCTTTGAATAGATTTATTTACTATTTCAAAGGCTTCATATATCTCGTTATAATTGATTGTGACCTTATTTACAGCTTCATCATTATCAAATTCAATCCGATTTTTTATTGCTTTTCTAATAGTTAATAAAACAGCTTCTTCACAAATAGCTTTAATATCAGAACCTGAGAAGCCATTTAATTTCTCTGCAAATTTTTTAAGGTTTATGTCATTTGCTAAGGGTTTATTTCTCAAGTGTATATTAAGAATTGTTCTTCTTGCAGCTAAATCTGGTAAAGGAATTTCTATATGCCTTCCAAACCTACCAGAACGTAATAATGCGGTATCTAGGAGATTAGGTCGATTTGTTGCTGCTAAGATTATAACGGATCTTAAATCTTCCAATCCATCCATCTCGGTAAGCAATTGAGATATTACATTTGTTTGATCCTGGCTATTTTGTTCCCTCATCCCTGCAATTGCATCAATCTCATCAAAGAAAATAACACAAGGTGCTGCTGATCGAGCTTTTCTAAAAGTCTCTCTTATTGCTCTTTCACTTTCTCCAACCCATTTTGATAAGAGTTCAGGACCCTTTATTGAAATGAAATTAACATCAGATTCATTAGCTAATGCTTTCGCAATCAATGTTTTACCTGTTCCAGGAGGACCATATAATAAAATGCCGTTGGGTGGTTCAGAATCCAAATGTTTATATAATTTTGGATACTTAAAAGGCCATTCTACAACTTCTTTTAATTGTTGTTTAACTTCATCCAAACCTCCAATTTCTTCCCAGGTTTCAGTTGGAGTAGATATTGAAACTTCTCTTAAAGCTGAAGGTTGTATCGATCTTAAAGCATACATTAAATGTTTCATTTTAATATTAATACCTAAAAGAACTTTAGGAGGAATTTCTTTTTCTAAATCTATTATTGGAAGAAAATCCCGGATTGCTAAAATTGCTGCTTCTTTTGTTAAAAGTTCTAAATCCGCTCCAACAAATCCATGCGTTTTTTTAGCAATTATTCGCAGATCTACATCACTATCTAAGGGCATTCCTCTAGTATGGATTAGTAATACCTCATATCTTCCTTTAATGTCAGGTACTTCTATCTCAATTTCTCTGTCGAACCGTCCTGGTCTGCGTAAAGCTTCATCAATGTCATTTATTCGATTTGTTGCTCCCATTATGATGATTTCTCCCCTTGTTTCTAAACCATCCATCAAAGCCAGAAGTTGAGCAACTACTCTTCTTTCTACTTCTCCAGTATCCCCACGTTTTGGGGCAATAGAATCCATTTCATCAAGAAATATTATAGCAGGTGCTCGTGCTTTTGCTTCATCAAATATTTTTCTTAAATTTTCTTCACTCTGTCCATAATACTTACTCATAATCTCTGGACCGCTAATTTTTAAAAAATGAGCATCAGTTTCATATGCCACAGCTCTAGCTAATAATGTCTTCCCAGTTCCAGGAGGTCCATACAATAATACTCCTTTTGGTGCTGAAACTCCAATTCTTTTAAATATTTCAGGATGTCTGAAGGGTAATTCAATCATTTCTCGTATTTTTTGAATAGTCCCATCTAAACCCCCAATATCCTCATAAGTGATGCGATCAGTTTCAATTTTTTTAAAATCTTTCTGAATTTTATCAGTAAGTTCAAATTTTGTATCTAAATCAATCCGAACTGCTGCTGATTTTGGAGTAAAATCCACAACAACCAAATCGACTCTTTTACCATAGGTATAAAAACTAAGTACATCTCCTTTAGTGATTACCCTATTTTCTAATCTTCTCGAGAGTTGTTGGGTATTTCTAAATACTAAGGAATCATCTATACATATAAAAATGATATTTTCAGCTTTATTTGCTTCAATTTTACGAATTTTAATAATATCGTCAATAGACGAGTTTATATTCCTTCGGATTGAAGGATCAATACGGATTATATTCTTGTTTTTATCATCTTCCTTCCCAGGATTAACTAATGCAACTGTTCTCTGGTTAATAGGAGGGTGAATGATTTCGATTACATCCCCAGTTTTTAAATTCATTTCATTCATAACTATAGGATCCACTCTAACGATCCCCTTTCCTGCATCCTCTTTAAATGCATCTTTAACCCTTAATTCCAAATAACCTCTATTTGGTTCTAAATTTTCAACCATTTTGGAAAAAACCCCACTTTGAATCAATTTACTATTTAAAATTAAAATAGAAAAAATTATTTTTTTAATAGTTCAATTGCTTTTTCAAATGCATATTTATAATCGAAAATTCTTTTACCTTTAGTTTTAGATGCTTCTTTCAAAATTAATCCTTCAGATTCTGATTTAAGTCGTCCTAAAGCAAGCGCCCCAATTCCAAAAATCCCGGGATATATCTCATCATTATTATGTTTTGGTTTAATTCCTTCTATTCCATAAGGAGGAACAAGATTTATATCGACGACAATTTTCTTCCCCATAAGTTTTTGACATGCCGTAGCAGGTAGAATTTCAACCCCAGCAGCAGCTAAAGACCATATAAAATCTGCATCTTTGCTAATTTCAATACGTTCTTTAACTGTAGGTGCAAAGATCCCTTTAATTTTAGTAGCATCTTCACCCGCTTCTTTTGTTAATTCATTTGCTAATGTATCTACTGATTCTTTACTTCCCTTCTCCCATGTCTCTACTAAATAAGTATCAGATTTAAGTTTAGCACTAAGTATTGCAGCTATTCTAGCCACAGGTCCTGCTCCAAATATTACAATTTTTTTGTTTTCTAGCTCTATTATTCCATGTTTCCTACTTGCAATATCTAAAGTCATAGCTACGACTGCGGAAGCAGTTGTATGAGATCCACGTGGATCTATAATAACGGGACATTCGAAGGGAGGTACTAAAGATTTTAATACCTTTTTTGCTATTTTTTCTCCTTCTATAACATTGGATCCCCCAATAAAAAATGTAGTTGGAGCATTTGGTTTTCGAGAAAAAATGGCATCTTGCACTAATTTAGGTACTTTATCAGCTCTCATATTAGGCACTGGTATTACAACATCAAAACCAGAGTCATAAGCCATATTTATATCAAAGGGAGATGCCATCTCATCTGTATCGAAGAAGTAACAAATTTTATCAGATGTATCAGCTTTCTTTATTTTTATCGCAGCCAAATCCCACATAGATTTTCCGGAATCTATGGAATCATCAATTGAAATTTTACCATCAGTATTTAAGAGCATCTGTTGCTTCACTAACATTCGTTTTTTGATTACTATTTGTTCGGTTAAGACATTTAGATTAGTAGCGATATTTTCGAATCCTTCAAAATGTCGCTCATCACAGATAAGTAATCCAGAAAGTTTTTTATCTGTGTATTTTTTAGCAGTTTTCAATACTTTCATCATCATCCACGCTTCTCTCACTTGATATCTTACTTCCTCTTCTTTCTCATTATATTCATCTTGTAAATATTCTCTCCACATAATCAATTGACCAAAAGTTCCATCATTGATAGGTGGAGCATTATGATTAGCTTTAGTCATCTGATCAATCTTTTCACCCAATTGTCTTATTAAAGTCTCATGATCATCCAAAGACACCCTTAAATAATCTTCGGCTTCCTCAGATATGTCCACCATCTCGTAAGGTATATTTTTACTCATAAAAAGATTTCTTAGTGGATCATCTTCTGTAAGAGCATCATTACGGTTCCCCTTTTCTTCCATCACAAAATTAGGTTTATACTTTTCAATTAATCCCTCAATAATATGTAAATACTGCTTTGATACGAAATGTACGTTTAAAAGCAGAATATCATCATTTTTCTCCTTATTAAAAAACCAATCAATTGGAAATTCACTCTCTAATAAAATTAACTTTAGGTTTTTGTTCTTTAATGGCTTTAATTCTAATATTTCAGGCACTATTTTATCACCTTTTAAATTTTTGTAATAATATCCTTTAAGTGTTTTTTTACATTATAATTAATAACTTTAATACCTACTTCCCTTAATTGCTGGGTAACTTGAGGGCATATATCTTCACATATATCAGTTTGGACATAATGAAGAAATATTACTCTTTCAGTTTTCTGAGCTTTCACTAAATCTAACATTTTTTTAACAATCCATTGAGGTCTTAGTTTTAAACTGATATAGTTCTCTGTTTGTTGGATTTCTTCGTGAAGCATGTCAATCCAATTCCTTAAACTTTCTCCTTTATAACTATCTTTGTTTTGCATTGATTCATATTCATCGCAAAGACCATTCATGAAATCTTCCTTTTCGATAAT
>JAGXNZ010000091.1 GCA_019894655.1 Promethearchaeota archaeon
TGCTGAACCTACATTGATGATGCGACTTGGCGCTGATTTTTTCAATACATCAAGTAACAAATTAGTCAGCAAAAAAGGTGCAAGATGGTTAACGGCAAAATTTATTTCAAATCCATCTACAGAGAGAAGTTTATTTGATAGCATAACTCCAGCGTTATTTATCAGAACATGGAGATTTTGATATTTACTCTTGAATTCCAACACAAAATCGCGAATTTCTTTTTGAGATGACAAGTCGCATATAAGCAAATCCACATTATCATTTCCGGTAAGTTCAATTATTTCTTTTTGCGCCTCTTCTCCACGCTCTTTACTACGGCATAGCATCACAACTATAGCTTTCATTTTTGCTAAACCAATAGCTGTAGCCTTACCAATGCCGGAGTTCGCACCGGTTACTATGCAGATCTTTCCTTCCATACTCATAATTTATATCCCCAATTCGTTTTTGACAATTATACTAATATTTGATAAACTTTCAAATAATGTAAAAGTTATCATTTTTTTATCGATATCTAATAAATCAAAGTTTTATTTCTAGAAGGAAAAAAAAAGTGTAAAAAAAGATTCTGAAGTTCACTCATCGAGTTTAGGAGCAATTGCTGAAGATGAGGGCACTTGTTTCTGAAGCATCCTGAAAGCATTGGAAGAAGTCGAAAAGGTTGTTGCATTATAATTTTCAACCAAATCTGTGAGTTCTTCATCAAAAATTCTTACATAAATTTCTATATGAGGAAAACGTAATGATAACTTGGATGTCAGATAAAGCGATTCATCAAACTCCGAATCTCGTTTCCAGCAAATAAATGCTTGAGTAACTTCCTCTAGCTTTACATGAGCTCTTAAATCACTTAAAAAACATGCGAACTCATTAATAATATGTAATTGATCATTTACATTAAATTCGATACCGTCGTGCTCGTCATCAAAAAGGAACACTTCCCGATCGGGTTGTAAAGAAATATCATAAGCAATTCGATGAGTCAAACTATCTCGTCCGATTACCACAGCTTTTCCTTTTTTACCTTTGATCCACTCTCGGATGCCATCCATCGCCCATTTTGAAGTGGAAAAAGGAATTGCGTTTAACGGAGACTGTGTGAGATATTCTTGCACATGATCCTCAAAAGCGCGTACGTAAATTGGGCACTCTTGGTTGGTTTTACGAATCTTTTCTGTACAGATTATCGCAATTCTAGCATCATCAATAGCAATAAAGACTTCTTTTGCTCGCTTTGTACTCGCAAAGGCAAGGTTGGTTGTCTCTGTAGGGTCCCCAACTACCACTGGACAACCCGAATTGATTAAATCTTCTACCAATTCTTCGTTATCCTCGATAATACAATACGGTTCCTTATTAGCGATACAATATTCAATAATCCTCTCTGATAAGTGACAGAGTCCTATAATCACAGTATGATTGCGTTTATGTTTCGCGAGGATTCTACTCGTAATGAGTGGATTATATTTTTCTAATAGTTCTCCCATAATAAATCCAAATACGATCACTTCCAATAGAATTGGCCAGATTAAGGAGTAAAAATTGGCAAAATCCCCTGCATTCAAGGGGGAACGAACAGTTAAAGAATATAAGACTAACTCGCCAAAATTCGAACTTGGTACTGTAAAAAGAAAGAAGAGAAATCCTAAAAACCAAAATAGGAAAAGAAATAAGAATTGTAATTTATACTGTTTTAATTTAAGCTCAAAATTAATAAATGAGTTTATAATGCTCATAAAAATAGATAGGTCTCAGCAACATAAAAATCAAATTATGATTTAAATACTACCAACTAAAATTAAATTCAATGCAAGATGTAGGGATAATCTACCTTTAAATTCAAAATCGATTAGAAAAAATAGAAAAAACAAAAAAATTGCTCATTTCTTATCATTTAACTATGAGAACATCTGTATCAGCGTGATTTATGACGTACTCAGGAACTGTTCCAAGCACCGTCCTTTTTAGTTTCGTATGTTCTCCTCTGCATCCTAATGCAACAAGATCAAATCCTTCTTTTTTAACATGTTCTTCTATGTAATATTGTGGACCATAATCGTAAATTATTCTCGTTTCTACATCTAGTCCTTCCTTTGAAAACTTTTCTTTTATTTTTTTTAAAAGTTCATTAGCAGCCTTAGCTTTATCTCCATGGATTTCGTAACTTAATGTGCTTCCAATAGACAGGTTTGTCCCCATTCCGAATTTCATATCACTCATGCGGTGCAAGACAGAATGAAAAATTACTACCTCTGAGTTTTCTTTTTTTGCAATTTCAAGAACTCTATCAACTGCCTTCATAGCATCTTCAGATGCGTCAACACCTAAAAGTATTTTTTTAAACATTTGAATCATCTCATATTGTATTATTAATTCTTAATGATGAACTAGTCATATAAAGTTAAGTACTATAAAGTATCAGATATAAGCGCCCTTAATTTTTGAATGATAAACAAAATCGCTTCATTTTAAATGAATCTAAAATTCATATTGTTTTGTAATATTCTCCCTATTCAAGTGTTTGTTTAGAGGTGAAAAAATATGAAAATGATAGAAGAACCTTCAAGAAAAACTCCCATCCTAGCTGAAACCGATGTTTTAGTCGTAGGAGGAGGCCCAGCTGGACTTTCAGCTTCTATAGCTGCTGCGAGGGAAGGAGTAAACACAATACTTGTTGAACGTTATGGTTGTTTCGGAGGAGTAATAACACAAGCGATGGTTGGAACCATTGCTTGGTATCGATACGCAAAAACTGTTGATGCTGGTGGAATCGGTTTAGAATTCGAAAAATTAGCAAAAGATATGAATGGAAGCATCAATGTATTCGGAAACATAAAGAATAAAGAAATGATAAAAACAATCGAACAGGAGGGATTAATGGTTAATGGAGAACCAACCTATGAAATCTTGGATACTGAAATGTTTAAATCTATTGCGGACAAGCTCGTACAAGATGCAAACATTACACCAATACTTCATTGCTCAGCTGTAGATGCAATAATGGAAGATCAGACAATTAAAGGAGTAATAACGGAAAGTAAATCGGGTAGACAAGCGATTTTAGCAAAAAGAGTGATAGATGCTACTGGAGATGCTGACATAGCATATCATTCAGGCGTACCTTTTCGTAAAAACCCAAAGAACGAATTGATGGAAGTAACGGTTAATTACGGTTGTAGTGGAATTAATATTGGTAAATTTCTCATGTATGTATACCTAAATCCGGGTAGTATTGGAGATTGGGGCGATACTACTGGAAAAGAGGAAAAATCCTTTAGTATTTACATGGTTGAACCATTTAACAAGGCGAAAGAAGCTGGTGAGATTCCAGAAGATGTGACTATAGAAAGCTTCTGGACTAATTATACGGATGCTGGAGAAATAACATCATTTAATGGTATTCACATGAAAGATATAGACCCTACTAATGTATGGGATTTGACACGAGCTGAAATTGAAGGGAGAAAGCGCGTTATATGGGCGGTTAATGCCCTAAAAAAATACACTCCCGGATTTAAAAAAGCAAGACTTAGGACAATTGGGTCGTCCTTGGGGATTAGAGAATCGCGAAAGATTATTGGGGAATATCAGATCACTGAGCATGATGTTAGAAACGAGGCTCGATTCGACGATTCAATAGGGATATGTCCTGAATTCATAGATGGTTATGGTATCGCGATAATGCCTACGACAGGGAGATATTTTCAAGTTCCCTATGGTATTATCGTTCCTCAGAAGGTAGAAAATCTACTTGTAGCAGGTCGTTGTGTGGCAGGAGATAAAATATCCCACGCGGCAACCCGACAGATTTGTTGTTGCACAGTTACTGGCCAAGGGGCAGGAGTTGCTGCCGCTATTTCTTACAAAGATAATAAATCTTGTAGACATGTTAATATTTCAAGGATTCAAACAAGCCTTAGGAAACAAGGAGTTAGAATTGATTGAGTTATTATGTCACTTCATATTGGGTTAGATATTAAATAAACACTAAAATCAAACTAAAACTATTTAAAATTATATTTTTATACTATGAATATATAATACAATTATCCTTTTTAACATAATTGTCAAAGAAGTTGACTATCTACAATCTTTCGGTTATTACAAGTAATGGATTTCCATATTACAACCTAGTTATCAAAGAAGCTCCAAAAGGTATTAATTTATATTTACGATTTTTTGATTTTTCAAAAGAAGAAATAAAACCTCAATCCAATTTTGAGGTAGTAGATTCTTTTGAATTAAATGCCGGGCTAGTATCAGCATTATTTAAGTTCGCACGAGCTATGTCTAAGAATATTCATATACTCGAATTTAATTCTGACGAAAATTCAGACTTTGAAAAAGAAAAAAACAAAATCTTTGGAGATGTTTTAATTACATGTCAATCAGAATCGTATCTATTTCATAAGTCAGTTTACGCCAAAATTAAGCTGATATACGATTCGCTCATTGCTTATAAAATCCCTCTAGAGTCTGCTATCGAGATATTACCAGTACAGGAAGAAAAAATCTATAATATTTTAATAGACTTCGAAGCTAAAGCTCGAGTTAGTGAACACAAAACGCAGTTAAAACGCTTAGGAAGCGACTTTTTAAGAGAAATGAAAAATTACGGTTTAAAAGACATTTGTATAACATCGTTCGATCTATCACCAATAATGAACCTCGGGAAAAAGTATTCCTTTGATGATATCCACGAGATTTTAAGAAATATTGGTAACATACCAGAAATTCCACCTTTAAATTGGGTTTATCGACAATCTACTTACGCTGGCGAGCAAATGTGGGTCTATATTTATAAGTCTGATGTAGGCCCTACTATTGAAGGTTTATTTGAACCTTATCTTTATTTACTAATATGCGATATTAACTCTTACCTTGGAGAATTACCCGAAGTTCTTGGAAATAAAATTAATAGGATTTTGAGCTAATCCCCAAAATCAATAAATGAAACAAATAAAGGAATTAGACCACATTTTCTGATATATTTTTTAAAAACTTAGAAATAGGATATTTTCCAATTTCTCCGTTGTTTAAGTAACTCTTAAAATTTTCTTTTAGATATGATTTAAATTCGAATTCACTCTGAGCAATGATTCTGCTAAAAGGATAGTTCTGAATTTTTCCTAGCTTATCGTAAATTAAGAATTGGTATGAAAATGTAGGGATTGTCGCGTATAAATGCGGTACCTTAATAGTGGTGTGAATTCTATATCCTTTGATTTTGAGATCTTCCATTTTTTTAAGAGCACATACCGGTTATCCATGATGATAAAAGCCCAATAATTACTTTGGTTACTAAGGAGGTTGACGAGGTTTATCATAAATTAGTCAATAAAGGTTTAAAAATCGCAGAGAGCCCTAAATTGAATAAGAAATTTAACATTTATCATTTTTTCTTTAAGGATCCTAATGGATATACAATAGAAATACAACGGTTTCTAGAAGAATAGTGTGAAATTGCTGATATCCAAATTTTATTCTTTTACGTTAAAATTAAAGTATAAACTATAGTATATCCTAGAATAATGATAAAGTGAAGCGTTGCGAAAAGCGCACCATTTTTGAGTAAGCGCGTGTAATCTAGATTCACCACCTTATATTTTTTTGCCAACGAGAGGGTGAGAAGATCACACGCTGACCCTTGCGGTAAAAAGTTACCAGCCATATTAACTCCACCTATGAAGGCTATGATGATCGGATTGGGAAAGAATCCTTTGCCTACGATAGCAGAAAAAATCGGTAGGAGGATAATGGTAACTGGCGTCCCTGCAAGAATTGCAGACAAGAAAGATGATAGGCCTAAAGTAATCAGTACGGCCAGAAAAATGTTGTCGTTTACCACGCTAAGAAGTCCAGTAGAGATTAACTCCGATAAACCAAAAAATGATAAAGAATTCGAAAGAATAAACAAAATTGCAAAGACAATGATGATTTTCCACTCAATTTCGTTCTTCAGATCAGAGAAATTAGACTTTTTTGAGTGAATAAGCAGAAAAATTGCTGCAGATACGAGCGCGACAAGCGCGGGATTAAATCCTAAAATCATTAACGCAAAAGAGGCTAGAATTACGATAACTGTCGTTAAAAAATACAATTTATTTTCTATAACAATTCCAGGGTCGAGCACTGATAAGAGGATCTTTTTGTTTTTTTCCGTTGGTGGTTCCTCCTTCCTTATTATAAACCAATCCATTAAAACGATAGTAGAAATTAGCGTTATCAGATATAAAATACCCATATTGGCTAGATACTCGCCAAAACCCCACCCAAATTCCTCACCGATTATCAAATTTTTTAAACTTGATACAGGTGTGAGAATTGCGCCAATGTTTATTGTGATGGTCATCCCCATCATATAACTCCCAGCAGGGATCTCTAAAGCTCGACACGTCCTGAAGATGAGAGGGACTAATAGCAACGAAAGGGTTAAATCTTCTATAAAAGCAACTACAGTGCCTGTAAACAAGCAAATCATATAAAAAAACAACCTATTGTCTCCTTTTGTAATATGGATTAATTTGATTGCCACATAATCTAAAACGCGATTACGAGTAGCAAAATAGATGATTATTTGCATGGCGAATATGAAGATTAGCGCGTTAAAATTGATGAAACCAACGATTTCTGCCTCTGAAACGCCACCAAACGTAAGCATTGAAACCACCGCAATGGCTCCTATGATTAAAGCAATTGGAAAGTAATCGATCTTTTGTTGAGAAAAAAATGCCATCAAAATGGCAAATAAAACCAAGATCAACAGTATCGCGGGTAAGTTCATTACATAAAAAAGAATGGTTTCTATATAAAAAAGTATCTCTTTTATGAGAATCCCTCAACATATTGTTATTAGATCCTTTTGTTCAGCCTCCTGCAGCTAAATCAGACAAACTAGGTTTACTTTTTTTACTCACTATCATTCAACCAATTTTAATTTTGCTAGATTCAAATGTAACTATTAATTCTTATGCTGCTATTATATATAAAGTTTAAAACACAATAATTAATATTCAATCGTTAAACATCAAAATAGGAAATAAAAAATGGTTGTATTGATTGCAGCTATAATCGCTGTTGTCGTTTTTGTGGTAATGAGCGTTTTTCAGTTACTACTGGCACTAGGATTACCTTTGGGTAAACTCGCTTATGGAGGAAAGTATGAAAAACTTCCTACTAACATGAGGATAATGAGTCTTGTTGCTATTGGAATATTTGCTTTGGGATCAATTTCAGTGTTAGAGCGAGCTGGGATAATAACAATCTTTAACGATCCAATTTTTACTCTGGTAGTCGTTTGGGTTATAGCTGTATATTTAGCTTTTAATACTTTGTTAAACGCGATTTGGAAAAGTAAACAAGAAAAGCTCATAATGACTCCCCTATCATTAATTTCGGCCATATGTTGTTTCATAGTTGCGATATTAGAATAAATGAATCTAATATAAACCGTTTTAACCATGCCAGAACTTCCAGAAGTAGAAACTTTCAAAAGATACTTGGATAAGACATCCTTAAAGCAAACGATTAAAGAAATTCAAGTTATGGACAAGAGAATTTTAGATACCGAAGAGATTAATTTAAAAAAATTGGTAAATGGTAAGCGATTTGAATCGTCCACGCGCCATGGGAAGTATCTATTTGTTCATCTCAAGCCAGGATATCTTATACTACACTTTGGAATGAGTGGAGATTTAGATTATTATGATGCAAAAAAAGAACTCCCTAAATTCAGTAAAGTTATATTTCATTTTAATAGCGGCTTTAATTTATCCTATATCTCCATTAGAATGTTCGGAAAAATATCTATCGCTAATTCAATTAAGGAATTTATTGAAAACAAAAAATTAGGGCCAGACGCCTACAAAATGTCCCTTGAAGAATTTCAAGAAGCTATACAGAGGAGAAGCGCTATCGCTAAAAACGCGCTATTAAATCAAAGTTTTATTGCTGGAGTCGGTAATATCTATTCTGACGAAATTTTGTTCAGGACAAAAATACACCCTAAAACTAACATTAATTCGTTAAGTGATAGTAAAGTAAAAGAATTGTTTATTAATATTAAAGAAGTTTTAGAATATGGGATAAAGAAAAAGGGCGATTTAAGCACATATTCTACCGAATTATTAATTCCACATCGCAATAAAGAAGAAAAATGCCCGATTTGCAATAGTAAGATTACCCGTTTTGAAGTTTCAGGACGCCATGGGTTTTTTTGTTCATCTTGTCAAATTCTATAAGGAATTGAATAACTTATGTATCTCAAAAAAGTAATTAATTAAAAGATTAGATATTAAAAATGACTGAAAATATTGATCGCAAAATCTGGGAAGAAAATTCTTGGACGAATCAAGCAAGTAAAATTATTGAAGGGCTGGGTAAATTTCCAACCGATTCAAAGATTACTATAATACTGAGACATTCGCAAAGATACGAGCCAAAATTAGTTAATGAAAATGATCTAAAAGAGGCAAATATGGAATTAACTCCACTAGGACAAGAAATTGCTAAAAATCTTGGCGGAAATCTACCAAAAGATAGGTATATTCGATTATTTCATAGCCCAAGCAACCGTTGTAAAGTGACTGCTCAGAAAATCTACCAGGGATTCAAAGAAGTAAACGGAAAGGGAAATTTTATCGGAGAATGTAATGCTTTATATGGTATTGGAATAAACTCTCAATCATATTTGGACGAATTCAATACTTATAAAGATTACCAAGTTATCCTTCGTTATTTAGCAGGCGTTTATTCACCAGATCTATGGCCTCCAGCACATATCTTCTATCAAAGAAGTGGTGAACAAATTTGGAGCCAAATAGAGAGCATTTCTGAAGGTGGTATCAATATCTTCGTTACCCATGATTTTCATACAATGATTTTTAGATTTGGATGGTTTGGTCTTCCTCCCGATGAGCGCTGGATAGACTATCTCGGAGGATTTGTATTTTCAATTTTGGAGAACCATATATTACTGTTAGATTACGGCAAATTAATCAAACTTGGAATCCCATATTGGTGGGAAAATAGAAAAATATAATTTAATTTATTTGAGGCTTTATTTTCTTTAATAGGAGTTATTTAGTTAACCAGAAATACCATCAGACCGAGAACAAAGTAGTAGAGTTCATACGGAGTGACCCCTAATCTTTCGAGTAAACCCCTGTATTTACTTTTTACGAATATACCTGAGATAATTATGAGAATTAAAGAAACTATAGCTGAAATGAGCGAAAATGTAGCAAAAACACTCCAGACTACTACTAACTGTAATCGAAGCCATAATGCTACCATCCCTGCAATGGTTAATATTCCCGATGCAGCCACAAGGATTATATGCATTTTTCCCCTGTAAGTCTTTATTTCACCCCCCTCATCAAGAGGGAAAAAGAAAGCAACGAGTACTCCTAAAATTGAGCTAACAACAAGTAAAATAGGTCCTACAATTGAACCTCCTACATCGTTTATACCCTCATGTAATCCAAGATAAAACAAAAACAATAGAACGCTAGAAGTTATCATGAAAGATTGAGCTAAGCGTCTCTTACGAGCGCCAACTGCAAACAGTGAACTTATGTCATCTCGAATATGACTATACTCCCACTGTAAATTGCCACAATAAACCCACATCGCAGTATATACGATTGGACTAAGCATTCCACAAATTGCCAAAATTTGAAATATAATCATACGTTTTTTGTAATGTCCTTAAAATTAAAACTTTACCTTCAATTAACATTATTTTATGAGAAAATTATAATTGATAATACTTACTTAACAAAATTAGGAGAAGATACTGCTTCATAGGAAAGATTCATAGAATACTTAAGGTTTTTATAGATTGCACCACTGAGAGAAAATAATTTGTTAAAGTAATTCTAGTCGTGAAAGAATATGGCGGTAGAACAAAACTGTCTTTTTAAAACTAAAATGGTGAAGAAAATGAAGATTAAATTGGAGGGTTCCCTATGATTATCGAAATGAGGCTATCTGGTTTTCTATTTCTGTTTATCTTGGTTTTACAAATTGCAATGGCAGCATTTGGTTACATATTAGAACCAACTCCGAAGCATTATGAATCAGACGCTAAGCTGATAAAGTTTAACGAATATCCAAAAAAATTTCAAATAGGCGTCGTATTAGCGCTTATAGAACATTTTAGCGTCATTACACTTCCTATAATGTTGTTTCTTGCTTTTAGTCAGTATAACATAATACTTGGAATTTTTTGGGCCATCTTTCGAATAGCAGAAGGCGCGATCCAAGTCTATATTGAAAAAGACTACTGGGGGCTTCTCGATATAGCAAAAAAATACTCAGTTACTAGTGGTACGGAGAAAAATTCGTTGCGTGATTCATATCGTAGCATTCTCCAAACAAAAAGCACTAGATTCGCATTTGCGATGATCTTCTGGTCCATTGGTACACTCGCATTTTCAATCCTACTTGTTACCTATGAAGTGGTACCCCCATTCATAGGATGGATAGGAATTGTTGCCACCATTCCCGTAGGCATCGGTAATGTGATGAAACTGGTAAAACCTAACATTAAATTCTTTGAACTCCTGTCATCTATCGGCGGCCTGTTGCCGATTATATTTGAAGTACTCATCGGAGGATGGTTACTGTTCTTTTCACAATAAGAGCTAATGTTTAATTTATATACGATACTAACTAAGATAATAAAAA
>JAGXNZ010000092.1 GCA_019894655.1 Promethearchaeota archaeon
AGCCAAGAGAGAGTCGTATCAATTAATGAAAAGATTATCTATGTGTTAAGGGTTGTTCTAGCAACAGATGCTTTTTCTTACTTAGAAAAAATAAGGGCGAACGAACCAATGGTATATCAGGCAATATTCAACGAACTAGTGAGTCAAGATGTTATAAACAATATAGATTATTTAATTGCCATTATCAATAGGCAAGGTGGCGTACCAAGAAAGATCCCGTTGGATGCAATTATTTATTTAGAACGAAAAATTAAAGGAATTAAAGGAAAAATCCAAGTCAAAAAAGGTGATGGCGAGATGATGGATTTAGGATCTTATTTGACGAAATAGATTGCCTTCCTTCTATAATAGAATAAAATTTTAATTTTTGAGGGCAGCAATTATAGTTAATGAATCTATTGCTCTCTGGCTGAAATTATTGCAATTACTTCCCATTCACTATTATTCAAATGATTAGCATCAATACTCGAAAATTGAAATGCGAATGGGCGTTTAAATATTTGCTCAATCATAGGGCTAAATGAACTAACAGCAAAAATTAATAATCTCTTTAAAATGCTTTCAATTTTAGAGTCGATCTTGCTTTCTTTTAAAACTTCCTCAACAATATTAATCTCTGCTAAGTTATAATGATATTGATAGACCAATTTAAAATCGACAGGAGTTGGTGCTTCAGGATAAGCCAAAGATAAACCCCTTTTTCTGAAAGGAAAGAGTGTGTTCAGATAAAAGGTAAATATCTCGTTGTAATGATCCCTAAGTAAGTATGAAATTCTAGATCCTTCCTTGTATTTAGGCCAATATGTTTGCATTAACTCAAGGAGTCGAGGATAATTTTTGTATTTGTTTTGGCTCTCTTTTTGTAAATAGGTTAGTAATTTATTTTTCAGTGGTTTGAATTCGTTGTCTTTCGCTACCCTTTCCACGAATTTTCTAAATCTTTGGCTCATTTTTGATAGAGGAGATAGGTTATGAATTACTTTACTATAATATCTATATTTTTTTATATGATACTCACATAATATAATCTTATGTATTCTGTAAGGATTTTCTGATAAAACACCTGCAGAATATTTTTATAAATTATCCTTAAAAAGAATAAATAGTCGGTTAAATTCATTATAGTATCATGCTCGACAAAGTTGTTCTGGTGTATACAGACCAATACAGTAGATACGATTTTGGGCCTAATCACCCATTACGCCCATTACGACTGAAATTAACCTATGATCTCATGGAAAAACTAAATCTCCTGAATCATGAAAGGTTGGAAATAAAAGAGCCAATAGTAGCAACGAGAGAACAAATAGAAAGAGCACATGATCCCGAATATGTTGACATTGTTAAAAAATTGAGTGACAATCCAGAAGACAGAAAAATTCAACCCTATTTGTACGGTTTAGGCCCAGGTGACAATCCCATATTTAGAGGAATGTATGAAGCTTCCGCTCTTGTATGCGGAGGAAGTATCTTAGTTGCAGATTGTGTTTGGAAAAATGATGATATTATGATTGGTTTTAATCCTGCTGGAGGATTACACCACGCTCAAAAAAAAAGAGCTTCAGGGTTTTGTATTTTCAACGATATCGCGGTTGCAATACATCATCTAAAACAATTAAAAAAAGATATTAGAATCGTTTATTTAGACATCGATTGTCATCATGGGGATGGTGTTCAATGGTTATTTTACGAAGATCCTAATGTTTTAACCGTATCTTTTCATGAAAGTGGAAAATTTTTATTTCCTGGCACAGGATACACTAATGAGGTTGGTGAAGGGTTGGGAAAAGGGTATTCATTAAATTTTCCTTTACTCCCCGGAACCAGTAATGGAATGTTTGTAAAACTATTTAGATACTGCGTGCCAAGAATTTTAGAAGCTTATTCTCCCGATCTGCTATTTACTCAATTAGGTGTTGATATGTACTTCAATGATCCATTGACTCAAATGGGTGTCTCTATATCAGCATACAGGGATATTGCTCAAACGCTTTATACTTCTACTCATGATTATTGTAATAATAGATGGGTTGCGGTAGGAGGTGGAGGTTACCTCATGACGGTTGTTCCAAGAGCATGGAGCGTGTTTCTAGCGAGGATGCTAGATGTAGAAATAAAAAATGAATTACCCAACGAATGGGTACAACAAGTTAAGAAAGACGTTCCGAATGAGGACACACCTCATTTACTATGGGATCACGACGATAAATCGGAAGTCCAGCTTCTTTCTCATCCAGAAATTGCAAAAAAAATGATTGATTATAATAAAGAATTAAAAAAACTATGCGATAACGAATATTTACCCAATATTTCCCAAAGATAAAGATAAAAAAAAGTTAGGTATTTGGAACATTATTTTTTTTAAGAATCCAGTTATCAATCATAAAGTTTTGAGAGATATCGTTTGAAGAATTATAATCTGATCGGATTACCGATTTAGGAATCCAAATTTCTTTATCGTTATTAAATTGGATAAGCAATGCTTTTTCTGTTTCTCCCTCAATAACTCCCTTAATTTGACTTACTTCGTTTTCGTTAAGTTCGACGGATTCTTGAACGACGGGTAATGCCGTAGCGTTCTTAACTTGATTCCTCTGTTCATTATCTTTTGGATCGTTAACAACAGCTTTTCTTGGGTTTATATTTACTATCGTAGCATATTCTATTTTTTCTTTTAAAATGTGCTTTAATAATAGCCGGAAAATCTCGGTTTGAGCGAAATTTAACATTTTAGAATAATTGCCAATGTAAATCAGAAGTTTTTTCTTATCCTCGTTTTCCCATTTAAAAGATATCTGAGTCTTCACTTCATTAAAATTATGATAGCTTGACCAGGAATCGCAATTTCTTTGTAATACTTCCAAAATCATAACTATTTCGTCTAAATTGCATTTTATCGTCTTTCCTTCTCCTAAAGACGGTTTTTCCCACGATCCATCTGGTTTTTTCTTAATACACTTCAAAAATATAAACGAATCCGATTTTGAAGAGCTAAGAAGTGTGAGTCCAGTTGACTGTCCGAAGAAGCTTTGACTATGTTTATCTACCATTTTTATCATCTCATATAGTTTAAATTACTTTTTTACTGAATACAGTTCATTGGATTTTTAATATTCTGATTATATTTAAAGAAAAATTTTGGTGGGGATACAAAATTTAGTGATAATTGGAGAAAAATGGTGTACGTTTTTTCTCATCTTGATTAATATTCTTTTGTAAAAATTAAAAAAACGATTTAAAGAAATAAAAAAACTTAAGGGCGTTTTATTTTAGGAAAAAATCTACCTGTTTTTTTAC
>JAGXNZ010000093.1 GCA_019894655.1 Promethearchaeota archaeon
GGAAGTGAGTGAAATTACAGGCGAAGAAAAAAGAGAATTATTTGGTATTGGAAAATTCCGATTTGAAAACGAGCAAGTTAATCGTTGGGTAGAATTAGGAGGAAATATTGAATATCGTTACGAAACGAGAAAAACCGGGATTACTCTCTTAAATCAGACCGAAGGGTTGCTGTCATTTACATTTCATTTAGAAGTGAATCCAAAAGGGGAGGTTAAATTTAGTGGTGATTGTATGCTCTTTTCTCCAATTTTGAAATACCTCATACAGATACTTAAAGCAAAAAAGGATACTGAAATCAGAACAAAAAATCAAGAGTTCATAACAGCCTTAAATAAAGTATTATTAAAAAGATGTTTAGATCGTTCTAAAGAAATATGTGAAAAAGAAGAATTTAATCTTGTTGGTTTAGAAACTCTCATTTGTGAATTAGGATTAGAAAACATCTAAATTCTCAATTAACCTATTAAAAAAAGCTAAATTTTAGCCTTTTTTTATTTTTATATATTTTTCTTTACTCGATTTTAAGTTGATTTTGAAAACGATAAAAAAAGCTATTGTAACCTTTTTATTAACGTGATCTTATTTCGGTATTAACAAAATAATGCGTAGACCATTAAGTATTTATATAACAAAAATAGTTTAATTTATAAATACTACTCAAAATTGAGTAGGTAAAAATCTAACTAAAACCTAAAAAAAATTTATTAAAAATAACCTTAACGGGGTTTTAAAATAAATGGGAGATAATAAAGTAACAAGTGGTAGACGTGCTAAAAAATTAAGCCAAGTATCGGGCAAATTCAAGATTCTCATTATCGTAGGGATTATTGCAATCGGATCGGTTATAGGAGCTTCAATATACCTCGGTTATAACTACGTAACCTCTCAGGCACAAGCACCTGCAACAACAGTTTCTGCTACAACTCTTTCTCTTGAGTGTTATGTATCTGGTGAAGATGTCTCGTGGGTTCCAGTAAATATATGGTTTCCGAAAAGTTCTTCGGACTTTGACGATCCCGAAGATATCTATACCAAGGGGATGTATGAACTCAAGGTAACTGTTGACGAAGCAAGTGATATAAGTATTGATGTTTCTGGAATTCCTTATTGGATTCTTGAGATTGATCCTAGCGATACAACTGTTTTTCTTAACACAGAGTTTGTTAAACTTGGAGGAACTAATCAAATTATAAAGGAATCTGTCTATGATAGAGCAACTGATTTTAATTTTAACATCTTAGATGGAACTTTAGGCGAAATTAATTTGACAGGAGGTTTCACCAATCTGAGTACTTCCGATAATTACACCATTATAATGGACATTCCTCATTACACTACAACTCTAGCTCAAATGCATTATGGTGATGATTGGGAAACGTCCTCAAGCGACTTCGCTGATTTAGATGCTATTGATAAATTATGGTTCAATGACGAAGCGAGCTATGCGTGTTTAGCTCCTTCATACGATACATCAATTGATACTGATAAGGACTTTGATAACGAATTAGAGAGATTTACTAATTGCGCTGCTTTTAAATTTGCCTTTAACACAACCATCTCAACTGTCGATGAGAATACTGCAAATATCAACTTTACTGTAGGGAATAATGTTCCTGCAGAAGTTGTATTTTCTGGAGATTTAATCTATTTAGTGTTCTATGATGTAATCTCGTTCGAAAATGGTGCAGTTAACTATTTGTTTGAGATGCAAACGGGGACACATATAGAATTAGATGATGTTGATTCTGGCTGGCTTGTAGTACCTGGCGATGACGACACTGTTAGCACTTTTACTAAAGCTTCAGATATTGGAGCGTAAATCCCATAAACGAAGAGGGATTATCGTGAAACGCTCAACTAAAAAATGTTTTATTCTTTTTTTTTCTTCTTTTATATTCTTAGCATTATTTGGATTTAGCGCAACCTCAGTTAGAGCAGATATAATTCACACACCAACGATCACCGCAAATCATCTTGATGTGAGTGCTGGATCGTTCTCTGGTCCAAACACATGGGGATCCTCCAAACAAATTCATTGCTATACTGGAGGCCAAGATCTATTATCGTTTGAAAATCTTGGGCAAGTAGGGTACGATTCTGAAAATAACCAACTCCTATACAAAGCCATAGGGAAATTTGGTTTTGAAACCGTAATCTATTCCACAGTTTCACCTAGCGGCGTGGACTCGGGATTTCTCGTAAATAAAAAGACTTCAGTTCCTTTCTTATGGGTTCGAAAGTTTTCTTGGATAGGAGATCCATATATGACCACAACTGTTTATAACATCGATTACAACGAAGTTGATTTTGAAATAGAAAACACTCATAAATATACAGGATATTACCCCATTTCAGTAGGGATTAAAAACACTCAAGGATTTTCCGGGGAATTAGAAATAGGGCCTTATACCTTTGAAATGCCTGCTATGACGTATGATGTAATGAGTCTTAAAGTGAACGATTATCATCACTCAGCAGTAGGATTATGGGATAACGAATTCATTGATTATAATCAATACGAAGAAGGACGGTTAACAATTGAATCAGTAACGGAACATACAGCAAATCAGAAAGTAGTGGATTACATTAATAATCGTGCGAATATTGGTTGGAAAGTAGGACCTATCGGAACACCAATCACACTACAAAACTCTATGGTATTTGGAGATACAGGATACAGCGTAAACGATGGAGTATTTAACTTAAATTTCGGATTACAACCTAAAATAACGGAGACTAGACAATATAACGAATATACGTGGGCTAAAATCTGGTGGGATTATTTAGATACTTGGTTAATCAGTCCTTCTGGAATGGGATTCGAAGGAGGTCCGAGTACTAAACCACTTGAGAGAACAGTTGCAGCCAATATTGAAAATATGATGATGTATTGGAACTTTGAAACTGAGATTCATTTTTATATGACAGTACAACCTGATCATATACTTAGCGCTGAGGAATTACAAGAGCCGTTTTTCGAGCAAGGGAATTGGGTCTGGGACACGACGTTTCAAGGAGAAATACCAACCTTACCAGAAGATTCGGGAGTATGGGATTTACTCGGAGGAATTTTCGGTATAATGTGGATGTTAATTATTGCATTTGCTGTAGTTGTAATCCTAATTGTAATTTTCAAGACTAAGATGTTTAAGAGAGGATAATTCAAAAATCTAAATTTTATTTTTTTTTTTTTTATAGGTTAAAATCAAGTGAATAGAAGGAATATGAGTATATCAAAAAATCTTGGAATTAAACTCCCATTTATAATCTTAGTTTGGGTTGTTATGGCAATGGGAATTGGTAGTTCGATTTGGTTAGTTAGAGTATTAATAATTATTCAAATTGAAGGTATTTACATAGCTAATGAACCAAATTCATTAATTTTATCATCTGAAATAATCTTCTTTATAGTTGGAATTCTTATTTCTATAATTATAATGATTAAAATTAGCAAAATATTATTAGAGAAGATGATGTGAATGATTAAAAAGAAAATTCTAACTCTTTTAACGATTTTATTCTTATTTACTATTATTCCTATATTTACCAATAATACAAATATCAATAATAACGATTCAAACTTAAAAACATCAACAGATAATTATCTTTTTAATGGAGTTCCATATGACATTACTCTGAACGATGTTTACGATGACGAGAATGCAACAAAAATATATACGGGTGCAAATTTTCAATCGAGTTCTTTTAATACTACCACATATGATTGGAACGATCCTGAAAGCGAAGAAGTTTCTCCCGTAAACAACACAGAGATACAATATGGAAGTCCAGCTAACATAGATATGATTGATGGAACTTCTGATTATAACGATAATATGAGAATACTTGATGCTTCGTATACAAAATTTACTTCCGTTAGTGAAATTGGAGACGCTCTTCAAGAATCTCCAGCACAGTGGGATGATTTTACATTTGATCCTTATGGAAGTGGAACTACTACTGGAGAATTGGAGACAAATAACAATATAAATTATGCTGAAGTCAGTAGTGGATCGTATTCAGGAGCAGAATCTTTTTTAGGATATATAGTGCCAGCCGATTCTGATATTCTTACAGGATGGACTGATGGAGATGCTCCTCCTCATTGGAGTCTATTAGACGAAGCAAAAGGAGATACGAATGGTGATGGTGGGAATATTGTAGAAGCAAGTTCGGGTAAGGACGATAGATGGAATTTTAACACACTTACAGTTCCAGAAGGAAGTTCTATTACAAAAATAGTAATTTGTATATATTTGAAGAAAGCGACTTATCCTCAAACCACGCAACTTAAATTCACAGCAAGCACTGGACAATCGCTTCAGTTTGCACTCACAGGTATATATTATTATTGGAAGTCTACCACTTTTTCTGGTTTGTCTTTAACCCAAGCAAATTTAGATGGTTTTTGGTTGAATGTAGAACCTGTTTATGTTCCATCAGTTGGAGGATATATTGATATAGAAGCCGTTTATGTAGATATTTATGTATCTCCTAATATTAACGAACACGATTGGTATATGACATGGGATGTGGATAATCCAAGTTTATATTCTATCGATTATTTCAAATACGATTATAGAACAACAGCATCAATAGAATGTAATTTATCTATTTATAATTGGGATACAACAGGATGGTTAGAATTAGAATCAAATACAGATACAGGTTGGCATACTAATTCTTATGGTTTAACCGATCCATATATAAGTATAACTAATCAAGTAAGAGTGCAATTTCAAACAGGAACAAATGGTGTTTCTTTTGATATAGAAATGGATCAGATTGCTTTAGATTTCCGTATAACCACATCGAAATTAGAAACGACAATTACATTCCCTTTTGCAAGGTATAACGAAGATCTTTTAGCCATGAGTGTTTCAAGTTGGCAGATGACTAATATAACTCAACTAACGAACTTTTCGATATGGAGTTTTACTTCGTCTGCTTATGTGTTAATAAATAGCTCGTCAAATATAGTTCTTAGAGAAAGTTATTATAACACATTGTCTCCAAACGATTTCATTAATTCGACGGGAGCAGTTATATTACATTGGATTGGAGAAAATCCTACAAGTAATTTTGATTTTTCTGTTGATTTATTATCAGTTAAGATTTATTATAAAATGGATCTAACTCACACGATTAGTTTTGAAACAAATGGACTATGGAAATACCGTTGGGAAATTTTTGGTTCTCTACACTATACAGATTGGACTTTTTTTGAAGTGGTGGATTCCGTTCCAAACTTCGATGCCATTTCGCAGAGTGAAGTTTTATCGAGATGGATATTACAAGGTGCCGACATTTCTCCCGTTGAGGATTTCCATGACGATATTAATACAGATTATTGGAATTTAGTTGGTATGTCGGAGAGTGTTATAATTTTAGAGTTAAATCCGGATGTTGATGCTCATGTAAAAAGTTCACAACCAAGTATTAATTATGGAGCAGAAACATCTTTGTCAATTGGAAAAGCAATTGACCATATTACAGTAATATTTTTAAAAACTGATTTTGATGATATGTATTTATCTAATAATATAACTAATGATGGAAAAATAGATTTATATCAAATTTCAATGTCATCCACACCTTCTTGGGTTAATATATATGAGACAACATCTTTTGAAGAAATGTCAATAACTTGGAATAATCAACCAGCTAAAGGTGATTATATATCGCAAACTTATGATGCATCTGGTTGGAATGAGTGGGTATCATTAAATTTGAGTGATACCATTCCAGAATATTATATGTTTGAAATTGATGTAGTAGACGATTGGAGAGGTTATAGTTCTTCGGAAGCAGGTTCTAATAATCCAAAAATAACTTATGATATTTCTAAGAATTATTTTGGTTCAGGATATACATATATGCAAACTAATGAAACCGAAACAATAGCTTTACAATCTATTGACTATACATCTCATTACACATTAAATTCTGGTGATTATTTTGAAGTGGATTTTCAAACAAGTTCGGATTCTCAAATTAATGTCATTTTACTTAAAGATGGTGAAGTTCAGAAATCTTTAGTTTTAAGTCAATCAGGAAATACAAATTTCAATAGACATACTGCCCAAATAAGTGTATCTGAAGATTTGGAATTTGACCAATTAAAAATAAGTTCCACATTTGAAGATACTGATAATATGAAAGTTTACGATATAAAAACTTATAAATATACTCTTACAGGAGATTATAAAGATTTTCATGTGTCTCCAAATAGTCAAAAAGCAGTTTATTTAACTCCTGATACTTATAATCTCAGAATATTTGAAGAGGGAGATACGAAAGTTGATGTAAATCTAACCATTCCTGTTCCCGATAATCATTATTTATACATTCCAACTGAAATTCAGGAAGGTAGATTACGATTAACGACTATGCAAGATGTACCTCTTTCTTTTAATGATTATGATATTTATATTCATAGAACATTGGGTGGTTCATTTGATAGAGTTGCGTTGTTATATGAAACTTTTAGGGCTGATATTGGATCTACAATGTGGTTTGAAGTATGGGATAGATTTGGGAATTTGGTTGGAAATTATTCAAAACCAATATCTGATTTCATAAATGTGAAAATAAATGTATATCAATTACAACTCAAAAATTTAATGGATGTGCAAACTACCATTAGTATCAATAAAACACTTACATTTCCCCTCTTATCTGGAGATACCATTGAATTCATGTTAGCTTCACGATATTATCAAGTCTTTTTTTATGATGAATATAACATGGATAAGAATTTTACTCTATATTTGGATTCAAATAAGGCATTTCAACTAAATAGTTCATTAAAAACCATCTATTTTGGAATGTTTTCTTATGACGGATTGGGCATGGATCACGATTTGGTTCGGTTTTATATTAATGATGCAAGAAAAGAACTTGGATTTAATTCTATGTTAGAGAACACATTGGAATTGATTATTTTGGATTTTTTTAATAACACATTAGCAAATGAAACCATTGATGCTAATGCTTATGATAATTCGGAATACAATCTTTTTGTAGAAATATATACTCTTAATATTCTAAACAGATTCACGTATGAAGACATGATAATAAACATTACACAAGTAGATTCAGGAATATACATGAACCAACTCATTCCTGTAAGTTCTGCTTTGCTTTATAGGTTCATTCCAAATGTAAATTATTCCATTCAATTAACTTTTTTGAATGATACAATTTATTCCATTAGAAACATTAATCTAACATCTAATAATCAAATAGAAAGTTTTGGAGTACCTTATGCACCCGAAGAATATCCAAAAGATGTGTATTTTGGAGCATATACTTCAACAGGTTTGGGAGTTGATTTTAATTTGTTACGGTTGTATATAGATGGAACCCGCACTAATTTTGGGTTCAATACCATAGAAAATGCTATTATAGATGTAGTCGTAAAGGATTATTTTAATTCCACTTTATTTGATGATAACATAGATACAACAGGAATTTATGAGTATAACATTTTGGTCAATCTTTTTTCTCTTAAAATTCTAAATGATGGTGAAAAAGTGATGAATTATACTCTAACATTATCTGCTTCATCTATAAAGGATTCTATTTTGCCCCGTGAAATCATCCAATACAATTTAGCACAAAATTCTTACACGTTTGACTATATTAATCAAGAAGATAACTCTTTTCATACAATATCAATAACCTTAGATGAAAATAAGTTTTATGTATTAAATTCTACTTATTATGATGTTTATATCGGGATTTTTGATACTTCTGGATCAATAAATTGGAATAATGTTAAATTTTATATTAACAATACCAGAAGTAATTTTGGATTTAATATACTGACTTCTAATGATGTTAATTTGACTGTATTGGATTATTTCAATTCTACATTATTTAATCAAGTGCTTAGTTTAAGGGGATTAAATGAATATAATATTTATATTACTCTTTATTCTTTAAAAATTCAAAACCAAGCCCAAGAAACAGCTAATTATACCCTAACTTTAGGAAGTGTATTTGAAAGTGGTAATATTCTTCCTAATGAAATTAAAGAATATTTATTAGCAACAAATAATTACGTGTTTAATTATACTAACAATGAAGATGGTGTTTTAGGTACAATAAATGTTAATCTAAATCAGAATAGGATTTATATTTTAAATACTACTTACTATGACATTTTCTTTAGTTTATTTGATCTAAATTTACATTCAATAGATCCCAATTTATATGAGTTTAGATTAAATGATTCTATTCAAGATTTTGGATTAATAATTGATTTACAAACAGATGATTATACAATCAGTGTTGTGGATAGATTTGGTACGAGTTTATTTGATAATATCATTACATTAAGAAATTTAAATGAATATAGAATTGATATAACTTTATTCGAATTACAAA
>JAGXNZ010000094.1 GCA_019894655.1 Promethearchaeota archaeon
AAAATAGATTTGATAGATGGAATTATTGCTTCAAATACTCATGTAGTTATGAAAGCATGGGAGAAATAAAACATAAAAGAAAAACAGTTTCTTCCAAATACCTTTTACTGATCAATATTTTTCGAGTAAACTTTTTTTGAATAAAATTTATATCATTAGAAAATTTAATTTTCAAGACTTAATAAGGAAGTTAACGAAATTTATATTAGTTAAATCTAATTAGAATAATTGAGGATTGTTGTAAGATGTATGAGATAGTATCAATTATTATTTCAGCTGTTCTATTTATAGTTATAATGGTAATCTTTACAAATGAACGAATAGATTATGTCGCTTTTACACTCCTATCAGCGGTTATTGCTTGTGTTATTACAGGTACTATCTTTGGCGTTGGATTTACAGAATTTTTAACATTTATTGAATTTGAACCATTATTTTTTATAATCTGCATGCAAATTATTGTTGCTATTATGGAAGATCATAAAATATTTAGGTGGCTCGTCTTAAAAACCATTCATTGGACGAAAGCTGATCATCGAAAATTCTTCTTTTTAATCTGTTTTATTGCAAGTATGACATCAGCAATTATCTCTGATATTACGGTAGGGATTATTTTTGTACCCCTTGTTATACGAGCTTGTAAAATCTTGAAAATTAATCCAGCACCTTATCTTTTTGGTCTAAGTTTTACGATTAATATTGGGTCAATGTATACTCCGTTTAGTTCATCTGAGAATATCCTTATTGCGAATGCTTTTTCACTTAATTTTGCTTACTTTATAACTAATTTTTCTCTAATAGTTATTCCAACCCTAATTTATACCCTTTTCCTTATAGATTTTACCATGCTTAGAAAACAGGAACCCCCACCTGAAAGTTATAAAAAAATTCTTCTTGATATCATGAATCCTAATATGATAATTGTAAATAAAAAGAAATTTATCTTCAATTCAATATTTTTTATGGGTTTAATTGTTGGATTCATCATTGTCCCTGAAGCTTATATAGTTGCCGTTGTTGGTGCGGTTATAATGTGCCTAATAAATCGAAAAAACTTTACAGAAATTCTTCTTAAAACTGATCTAAAGGTTATTACATTCTTTATAGGGATATTCCTCCTTATGGGTACAATGCAAATAAATGGAACTTTTGTATATATTGGTGATTTAATAGAAGGCTTTATCTCAGATAATCCTCTTATTGCGGCTATAACTGTTTTGTTGATGATAAGTGTACTATCCGGCTTTTTAGCCCAAATTCCAACGGCTCTCGTATTTATCACATTAATGCATAATATTTATGGTATAGGGCAAGTTCCTAGCCTTGTTATTATGGCAATCCTCCTTGGAATAAATATTGGCTCTAATTTTTTACCGCAAGGAGCTGCATGTGATTTAGTAACCTTAAATCTAGCAGAAAAAAATGGCGTAGAAGATTTCAACTATAACTCATTATTAAAATATGGTTCTGTGATGACTTTAATACATATTGGAGTTAGTATAATCTACTTAACTTTATATTCATTATTTATTCCCTAGTTTTTAATACTGGAAAAGTATTGTGTTTTTCAATTTTAAAATCCAACCGCTTGACCATCTTTTCTTGGATCTGAGGCAGCAAGATAACCATCATCAAGCTTATAGATGATCTGGGCACCACCAAATTCAAAATAGTGTCCATTATATGTTTGATGACCCATGTGTTTTAATTGTTCTTGCGATTCTTTATTAAAGCCAGTTTCAAGGTTTACTTGAGACCCTTGCATTATTTGCCACCTGGGTGCATCTATTGCCGCTTGTGGGTTTTGTTCGTACTCAAAAATTCTAACCATCATTTGAGCGTGCCCTTGGGGTTGCATTGAACCTCCCATAACACCAAAACTCATTAGTGGTTCTCTATTTTTTGTGACAAATGCCGGAATGATAGTGTGATAAGGACGTTTTTCCGGTCCGACTTGGTTCGGATGACCCTCGATTAAGTTAAAACCGTTTCCGCGGTCTTGAAGGCTAATACCTGTTCCAGGAATAACAATTCCCGAACCAAAACCTAAATAATTTGATTGGATATAGGATACCATCATACCCTCAGTATCAGCAGTAGTTAGATAGACAGTATCTCCGGTCTGAGGGACACCAAACTCGAAATGTTGTGCTTTTTGTAGATCTATTAAAGTTGCTCTTTCTTCCAAATATTTAAGCGAAAGGATCAGAGAAGAATCAAATTCCAAAAAATTTTTATCAGAAATATAGCGATATGCATCTGAAAAAGCTAATTTCATCGCTTCTATTTGTAAGTGTATAGATTGTGGAGAATCAGATTCAAATTGGCTTAAATCATAATTTTTTAATATCCCTAACATTATGAGTGTAGCTAATCCTTGACCATTAGGAGGAAGTTCATGTAACGTTAAACCTTTATACTCTATAGTTAGTGGTTTTTCCCAAATCACTTCGTGGTTTTCTAAATCCTCAAGTGTTATCAATCCACCAGTGTTAGAAGCGTGGTCTACTATTCTATTTGCCAATTCTCCGCAATAAAAAGACTCCCCTTCCGTATCTGCAATTTTTCTTAAAGTAACTGCTTGGTTCGGATTTTTAAACAATTCACCAGGTTTTGGAGCCCTCCCAGCAGGAAGAAAAGTTTCATGAAACTCTGGAAATCTCCGTGATTTATACATTACTGCTAGTTGCTTCCATAATTTTGCTGTTATTGGTGACACTAAAAATCCATTCTCAGCATAATAAATTGCGGGCTCAAATAAGTCTTTAAATTTTAATTGACCATATTTTTTTGAGAGAGCAACCCACGCTGATACCGCTCCTGGAATTGTCACTGAATCCCATCCCAAAAGGGGCATGGTTTTATAGTTTGAAAAATGATCTACCGTCCAAGCAGCAGGAGATCTACCAGAAGCATTTAACCCACTTATTTTTTTTCCATCAAAAACGATTGCAAATGCATCGCTTCCAATACCGTTATTAACTGGTTCAACAACCGTAAGCGTTATAGCAGTTGCTAAAGCAGCATCTATGGCATTTCCACCTTTTCTAAGCATACTTAGTCCAGCTTGGCAGGCAAGAGGTTGAGAAGTAGAAACAATATTTTCTGCTAAAACTGGCATTCTTCGGGAAGGATATTTAAAATTCCACTTAAAATTATTGCTCAAATTATATCAATTATAGGTGATTGTATTCTTTTTTAAGGTAATAATGTATTTTTTAAAAAGTGCATATATTTCTATTTGCAACGCTTAGATATTCAAAATCGAGGGTTTAAGTATAACACAATATCTAAACATGCCATTAAAGAGATAAATTAAATTAGTTTGATAATGGTTTTTTATTAAAAAAAATTGGTCCTATTAATTTTAAATACAATTATGTCGTTATATTATTTGAAATTCACTTTATCAAACAATTAAATGATGGGAAAATATATGAGAAAAAAAACTTCTAATGAAAATCGAATAAAAGAGAACAAATATAAGTTAACATCCTGTTTTGTTTTAATACTGTTAGCAATAATAATAGTTAGTAATGCAAACCCCGCTTATGCTGCTCTTTCAGAAACCGATACAGAGGTACTTGGCCCTAATACCGGAGCAGTCATTAATATTGTCGAAAGTAATGTGGATGATGTAATAAGCGTTGAATACGAAGTAACTTCGGGACATTCGCTTGATGTATATCTAAAAGAAGGTTTGACTATGATGTTATTTGGTCCGCCATCTACTTATATTAGAAAAGATAATGACTCATTCGAAGGAGAATGGTCTTATACAGTAACAAGCGATGATACTGATTATTCTGTAATATTTCTAAATGAAGATTCTGTTGAATCTAGTACTGTGACATACACAATTAGACGGGGATCTGTACTTGGTGATATTTTTGATTATCTTTACATAATTTTTATTGTAATAGGTGTAATAGCTGTTGTAGTTTCATTAATTGTGAGATCAGTTGTAAAAAAGAGAAAGTCAATTGAACCTGAAGTAAAACCTGAATCTATAACTCAAACTAAAGTAAAGTCTGAATCTCCAGCTCAAACTAGAGCAGAGTCTTTACATGGGGTCGTAACTTTCTGTCCTGAATGTGGAACAAAACTGCAAGAGGGCGCTGTTTTCTGTATTGAATGTGGACATCAATTATAACTCTTTTTTTTTAGTATATTATTTTTTTTTATTTCACTTTAGTAGTTCTTGGGTCCAGATAAGGTGTTTCTGAATAAAAAATTTTGGTGTTCTTTTTTCTTAACTCTTCCATTAAGTTCTCTTCGGTAAGTTCTTTTAAGTTAAGTAATGTCCATCCGTGTACACCTCCATTTAATAATCCATCTGG
>JAGXNZ010000095.1 GCA_019894655.1 Promethearchaeota archaeon
CTGGAAGAAGGCTTGCTGGTGAAATGATTTACGAAGAATATAAAATCTTAGCAGACCTTTCAGGTGGTTTAATCGCAACTTTACCCTTTGAAGGTTCGTTCTTTTCTGAAGACGTTGGAGAACTTGCTATGAAATATATGCAGAGAAATCCAAGAGTCAAACCAGAAAATGTTTTACGGTGTTTTAAAGGTATTGAAGCCTTTGCTGTTTCAGAAATAGCTGGCCTTCTGCAAGTTGCAGGTTTACACGGTGGAGGAAGTCCCGCTATGGAAACAATTACGATGATGATGCGTTACGATGTTGAAAAATTGAAGAATATCTCAAAATACCTTTTTGGGATTAAATCCAAACTGAAAAGATACGAAAGACCAACTGTAACTCCTCGAAAACAACTTGAGAAGTTTCGAAAAGCTATGAAAGGAAAGAAATTAGAAAAATAAATCTCTATTCTTTCTTAACAAATTTTTCCAATCTTTTTTTTAGTTCATCTGATTGGCCAGTTGTTAACATCGCAATTGATTCACGAGCTAAAACTGATTCAATACTTAAATCTTGATTCTCGTTTATAAATCTTTTAGTATAAGCAAGAGCAAGGTGGTCTCTTGACACAATCATATTAGCAGTTTTTTTTAAGATTCTTGATAGACTTGGTGTTGGACATACTTGATTAACCAGCCCTATTCTATGTGCTTCTTCAGCAGAGAGTTCTTTACCAGTTATCATCAATTCTTTTGCTCTTCCTTCCCCTATAATTCTAGGTAAAAGTTTAGTTGATGCATTTGAAAAGAAAAGCCCTACCCCTACTTCAGGGAGCATAATTCGTGTATCTTCTGCTGCGATTTTATAATCACACACGAGAGTATGTTCAAATCCACCCCCTATCACCCACCCATGATAACCAACTATTATTATACCTGGATGAGCTATTATTTTTCGTGTCAAAATTTGCCAAGATTCGAGAAACTCTACTGCTTCTGCAAGCCGTTCTTTATTTGTTAGCAATTCAAATCCATACTTTAAATCAGCTCCTACTGTAAAATGCTTACCATTAGCTGCATAAATAACACAAACATCCTTGTTCTCAGCACTCATTTTAAAGAGTTCGATTAGTTTCTTTAGCACATCTAATGTAATTGTATTTCTTTCTTCAGGCTTATTTAACGTGATTTTTCCGATGTCTCCACTTTTCTCATATAATACAATATCTTCCATACGGGATTCCTCTCATTATTTCTATTAAGACTAACTCTTAATTATAAAAGTTCAATTTATGTTAGCATAAAATTTTTTTTATCTTATTAAGAATAGATTGTACAATTCCTTCTAACTTCCGCTTTTGAAGTATTTTGGGTGGTTTAATCCTGTTTTTTATAATTTATAATAACTAATGCTACCATTACAATTAAACCTCCAATAATATTCCACAAACCTATAACATCGCTTCGTTGGAAAATTATCGATAAAATAAGAGTTATAAATGGTTGTAAATACAGAAATGATGCAACGCTCGAAGACCTTAATATTTTAAGAGAATAATTCCAAATATAATAGCCAATTATGAACGCTCCTAAACCTAAATATAAAGCACACAGAAAAACAATAAGATTAAAGAAGTTATTAACAAAAATGTTCATTTCTCCTGTAATTATAATGAGTATAAAGAATTCGATTGTACCAAAGATGGAAATATTCTTTAGATTTTGAACATCAGTTCTAGAACTGTCAAACTGCTTTACTTTTTTTATAGCAATGGTATAAAATGACCACACCAGAGGAGCTAAAAGAGCAAGGATATATCCTAAGAAATTAGGTGAATTTGGTTGAAGGACTCCAATGTTACCTCCAGTAATTAATAAATACGCACCAAAGGAAGCAACTATAAAACCAATCACTTTATTTTTGCTCAATTTTTCTTTGAAAATAACAAGTGAAAGTAGTGTAATAAGAATAGGGTTGATTAGACAATCTGCAAGTACGGGTAATGAAGGACCTATTAAGGAAATAGCCGAGTAAATAATAAAAAGGTACAAAGATACTCCAGCTAAGCTTGCTATCACAATGTACAACCAGTAATTTCTTACTAATCCTTTATTGATGTCCTTATCAACATTTAAGGCAGTTCTTTTGTTATTTTTCCTTCTAAGATACATATCAATTATAATCATTGAAATAGAGGCAATAATTAACCGATACAGCGCGATTGAAAGCGGAGTAACGAAATCCATAGCTATGTCAACAACTATAAATGAAAAACCCCAGACAAAAATCATTACAAAAAGCAAAAAATAGGTAAATAGCATATTTGACTAATATAAATATTTTAAATGAAAAAAGATTTACCTTTAAAACCAGCCATATTAGTTGAACAGGTTGGGCTTAAGAAAAAATTTAGAATTATAAGATTAAATAGCAATAGACCAAAATAGTATTTATGGTGTTAGAAAATTTAGAGCCTAAAATTGTATGGAAAATATTTGAAACGATAACAAAAACTCCGAGGCCTTCTAAACATGAAGAAAGAATCCGTGAAGTGATAAAAGATTTTATTTTAGAATCTGGTAAATTAAATAATACTGATTTTCAGATTTATCAAGATTCCGTTGGGAATATCTTAATTAGAAAACCTGCGACAAAAGGAATGGAATTAGCTCCCTCCTTAATGCTTCAAGCACATATGGACATGGTATGTGAAACAGATAGAGCAGAGGGATTTGATTTTATGGACTCTGGAATCCCAATAAGAATTCAAGATAACCATGAATGGTTAGACGCCGATGGAACTACGCTAGGTGCTGATGACGGTATTGGGGTAGCACTTGCACTAGCCGCTTTAGTTGATCAATCAATAAAAATCCATGGTCCAATTGAAGTCTTGCTTACCGTTAATGAGGAAGATGGTTTTGATGGGGCCACTCTATTAGATCCTGTAGCTCTTGATATTCAGAGTAAATTGATGATTAATCTCGATGGTGGTCCTTTGGAAGATATTGTAGTTGGTTCCGTTTGTGGAAGACGAATAAGATTTTCAAAAAAATTCAAGTGGATAGACTACAAAGAAAGCGATGAATTAGAATTCTATGAAATTTCAGTTCAAGGATTATTAAGTGGGCACTCAGGAGAAGATATACAATTACCACGAGCTAATGCCAACAAGTTAGTAGGTAGGATCATATCAAATATTTCACAAGAAATGAAAATCTTTGTAAGCAAATGGCAAGGTGGAACAAAATCTAATGTAATCCCTGCTAAATCTTCAATAATACTAGGAATAACTTCAAAAAATAAGCAGAAATTTGAAGAATTGCTTAACGAGGAAATCTCATCAATATTCCAATATTACGAAAAATTTGAACCTAGCCTGAAAATACATTTCAAAGAAGCTCTTCCAGGGAAATACTTAACCGAAGAGGAATCTAAATTATTGGTTTCGACCATTAATATAATCCCCCATGGTGTCTTAAAAATTTCCTCCATTTACGATAAATTTATAGAAAGCTCCAATAATCTTGCGATAATTAACACAGAAAAAGAAAACGAAATAATCTGGATTTATCCGCGAAGTATGATAAGAAGCGAATTGAATTCATTTTGTGTCTCTATTAAACAACTTGGAGCGCTCGGAGATTGGGAGGTGTTTTTGAGACCCGTTTTACCTGAATGGCTCCCAGACTTAGAATCCAACCTCTTAAACTATGTAAAAACGGAATTTGAAGTTTTATTGAACAAGACCGTAAAAACTTCAGTAATACATGGTGGTTTAGAAACAGGAATGATTAATACTAGGATAAGTGGGCTCCAAATGGTCTCACTTGGCCCAACTATAGAAGGATTACACTCTCCGAGCGAAAAATTAAAAATTACTGATGTTGGAGTGCTATATACATTAATTAAGAAACTAATCGAGAATATATTAAAATTAAATTTCATTTAAAAACTGGCGATAAGAGTACCAAAGAGATCGAATATAACTGTTTTAATCTTCATTATTTAATTCACGCTTCTTCAAGTTTTATAATTTTTTTTAGATAGTTTATTGCTTCTTCTTTTTCAGATTCTTCTAGTTGGCATTCTGAAACTTCCCAAAACCTATATTCATAATTTAAATACGCGGGACACTTGTCTCTTATGTTTTCGGGACACTCGGTAATTTGCCAGCACTGAAAACTTTTGCGAGTGTAAAATTTATGAAATTTTTTTGGTAATTTCTGATAAATAAATTTAGTTTCTTTTAAGTAATTATCAAGATCGTTCGAATTATAGGTGTTCCAAAATAGGACATTTTTCGATTTATTTTCCTCTCTTTCCAGAAACTCTAGCATTGCTGCCATTGTCTTCCCTGTATACGTCGTTTCTAGTTTGAAATCCAATTTTTTCCCCTCTAATTCGTAAATTAAATCTACGGCGTTTTGACCCTTAACAGTTTTTACTCCATACCCCGATCCTAGATACCCTTTAATAATTTTAAAATCATCTTCAAATATTTCTACATTATTCACAGATTTATCTCTTTTTTTCAAATATTTAATAGCTTTTTTTGCGATTTTAATAATAGCTTTAGGATTTACGACTATATCTTGAGATACTTTTACCGCATACACTTTAGTTTTTAATCCTAAGAGCTTACACCCCGCAGTTAAACCAGCAGAAGTTCCACTGGAACCCGCAGGAACGAAAATAATATCCGGAACAGGCAATAATCCTTCATCCATCTGCTTTTTTAGTTCGAACAATGCGTTAATAAATCCAACGGATCCTAATGGAGTTCCAAAACCAAGAATTGGTGATCCTCCTATAGACATTAAATAATATTTTGGATGAAATAATCGGAACAATAAACTCTTGAGAACTCCAATTTCAAAACTTTTAGTAAAATGTAATTTAGCTCCAAAAAAATCATATAATAGAAGAGATCTTTGTACATGCCATGTAAGAGGTTGAAGGGATAAAAACAATTCACACTTTAATCCAAGCTCCTTCGTTATAATTGCACAAGCTAGGCCATGATTCGTTCCAATACCTCCTAAAGTAATAATACCTTCTTTCTTTTTTTTTAATGCCTCCCCTAAAATAAATTCAAATTTTCTAGGTTTGTTTCCCCCGTATGTGTTATGAACTTTATCATCGCGTTTGATGTATATTTCACCACCTTCTAGTTTTAAATGCTTCTCTAACTCTTTTAAGCGCTCAACCTTCGAGGGTAAATTCGTTAATAGTGGTATCCAAGGGA
>JAGXNZ010000096.1 GCA_019894655.1 Promethearchaeota archaeon
ATTAACCGCTGTTAAAGATGGAGACGATTACATACTTAATGGAACCAAGATATTCGCGACATCCGGCGGTATTGCGGGGACACTACTTGTTGTAGCTAAAACTGGTGAAAAAGATAGTAGGAAACAATTGACCGTTTTTATCGTAGATGCCGACACGCCTGGTTATTCTGTAGGTGTTAAGGAGGATAAAATGGGAGTTCGAGCATCAAACACATCAGAACTCGTGTTTCAAGACGTAAGAGTACCTCAAGAGAATATTTTAGGAAACCTCGGAGAAGGGTTTAAGATGGCGATGAAAATATTGGATTTTGGAAGAATAGGTATTGCCGCCCAATGCGTTGGTTTAGGACAAGCAGCGTTAGAAGCTTCAATTAAATACGCAAATGAAAGAGTTCAATTTAACAAACCTATTGGAAGATTCCAAGCTATTCAATGGAAAATTGCTGATATGGCAGTTGCTATTGAATCAGCGAGGTTATTTACTTATAAAGCAGCTTATCTACACGATCAGGGTGAAGAGTTTGGAATGGCAAGTTCTATGGCGAAGTTAGTTGCATCTGAAGCAGCAATGCAAGCAGCTCATGGTGCAGTTCAAATTCACGGTGGTTACGGATTGATGAAAGCATACCCGGTAGAACGATATTTCAGAGATGCAAAGATGGGTGAAATTTACGAAGGGACAAGTGAAATTCAAAGATTAGTAATTGCTACTAATTTACTAAGAAAAGGAGCTTAAATGATACAAATGAGATTCATTATTATTAAATAGCTAATTTTTCTTTCACATTTTTGATTTAATATCGGAAAATTTATTTTTCTTGAATAAATTATTCGTTTTAACAAAATATTGATAGTTTTTATTCTAAATAGAGTTAAATAAAAAGGGATTTCGATTTGAAAATATTTGTTTGCGTAAAGCAAGTACCAGGGGTATCAGAGGTAAAAATAGACCCCAAAACCAATACACTTGTACGAGAGGGGATTTTATCTGTAATTAACCCCAACGATCGAAATGCTATTGAATTAGCTTTAACTTTAAAAGAAAAACACGGTATTGAAGTTTTAGTTCTCAGTATGGGACCTCCTCAGGCAGAAGAAATACTGCGTGAATCGTTAGCAATGGGGGCAGATAAAGGATTTTTATTAACAGATAGAGCTTTCGCTGGAGCAGATACGCTTGCTACATCCTATACTTTAGCATTAGCAATCAAAAAAATTTTGAATGAATCCGATCCTAAAGAAAAGTATCTTGTTATTTGTGGTGCTCAAGCTATAGATGGAGATACGGGACAAGTTCCCCCGGAATTAGCTGAGGAGTTAGAAATTCCACAAATTGCGTATGTTTTAAGTATAGAATTAAATGATGATAAAATAGTTGCCGAAAGAAAATTTAGAGCTGTCGAGATTGTAGTAATTGAAACGAAATTACCCGCATTAATATCTGTTTTAAACGATATTAATAAACCTAGGTATCCTAGTATGGCTGGAATTATGAAAGCACATGATGATTCCAAAATTATTCATTTTGATGCCAACGCTTTAAACGCTGACAAATCGAAAATTGGATTAAACGGTTCAAAGACTGAAGTGTGGAAAATTTTCTCTCCTGAAAGAAAGGGTGATCACATAATATTAAAAGGAACACTTGAAGAAAGAGTTCAAAAATTATGCCAAAATTTAAAAAACGATAAAATCTTTTAGGAGGACGCTTTAAATGAGTATTATCATTGACGATGAGTTTTGTACTGGGTGTGGAAACTGTGTGGACAGTTGTCCCTATGGAGCAATTGAAGTAGAAAACGATAAAGCGAAAATATTACCAAACTGTAATCTATGTGGAGTGTGTGTTGAAGTTTGTCCTGTAGAAGCGATAACTCTAGAACGCGATGAAGAAACAGTTGAGGACATGGATTTATCTCGGTTTAAAGGCGTTTGGGTTATTGCTGAACATTATAAAAGTAAGATTCATAGTGTAGCATTTCAACTATTAGGAAAAGGACGAGAATTATCAGATACCTTAGGTGTGAATTTAACATTTGTAATTTTAGGAAATAGCTTCGATGAAAAATTGGAAGATATTAGCCACTATGGGATGGATGAGATAATATATGTGAAATCACCTATATTGAAAGATTATTATTCGGATTTATATGTAAAAGTGATTTCGGAGTTAGTAATTGAAAATAAACCAGAGATAATATTAATCGGAGCTACTCCTACGGGGAAAGATTTTGCACCAAGAGTAGCTAAGAGGCTTAATGCGGGTTTAACCGCAGATTGTACTGGCTTGAAGATCAATCTCGAGACGAAAAATCTTCTTCAAACCCGTCCAACTTTCGGGGGTAATATTATGGCTACGATTAGAACTCCTTCTAGCCGACCACAAATGGCTACAGTGAGACCTGGGATTTTTAAAGCACCTCAAAAAGGTGAAAATAAAGCTTCTGTTAGAAAAATCGTTTACTCATTTGCAGAAAAAGATTCTGTTTCAAAGATTGTAAAAGTTATTAATACGAGTAAAACTACAGTAAACCTCGAAGACGCTAAAATCATAGTAGCAGGTGGACGTGGAGTTGGTTCTAAAGAAAACTTTAAACTTATTAAGGATTTGGCAAATGTATTAGGGGCAGAATTAGGCGGGTCAAGAATAACCGTTGAGTTAAATTGGGTTGAACCAGACAGACAAATTGGTCAAACAGGTGTAACAGTTTCTCCAAAATTATATATTGCTTGCGGTATTTCCGGGGCTATTCAACACATCGTTGGTATGGAGAATTCCGATGTCATCGTAGCAATTAATAAAGATCCCAATGCCTCAATTTTTAATGTTGCTCACTATGGAATCATAGGGGATCTACATGAAGTTATTCCGATTTTAATAGAGGAAATTAAGAGGATGAACTTAAACAAAGAATAAGAAAAATGAAAAATAAATTTTTATTAATTAAATTAACTTTATCTAAACCTTATCTAAACGACCACCGTTTATACCTATAATCTCTCCGTTCATAAACCAGGCTGCATCACTGCATAAAAATAATATGACTTCAGATACATATTTGGATTCTCCGATTCCTAATGGAATTCTTTCAGAGTAGTATTTCCTCCATTTTCCTTCTTGTTTACTCAATAATTCGCCGAGAATTGGAGTTTCGATTAAAGTTGGCATGATTGCATGTGATCTAATGTTATAACGAATAAGTTCTAATCCTGCTGTCTTAACCATTCCTAGCATTCCGGATTTGGCTGCAGAATAGTTCAGTTGACCAATATTTCCTTCAGCAGCTTGACTACTAATTGTAATCACTCGTCTATCGGGGTAATCTGTAATTTTTTCTCTTGGATTTTCCTTGCAATAAGCGATCCATCGTTTAGCACAGGCCTGTAAGGTCAGGTAAAATCCTTTAAGATGTGTGTTAATCACATCATCCCAAAATTCTTCGGATAATTTATGTATCATTCCATCTTTTAAAATACCAGCAGAGTGAATCAAAAAATCAATAGTTCCGTATTTTTCAAAGGCTTGATTAACTCCAGCTTCGACAGAATTGGATTTTCTTACATCTCCCTCAAAATATAACACTTCGCCACCGGCGTCTCTTATTTCTTTTTTAACGCGCTCTCCGTTTTCTCTATCAATATCAAAAATTACAACTTTTGATCCTTCAGCAGCAAATTCTTTAGCGGTCTGCTCTGCCAATCCTGATGCACCGCCTGTAAGAAATGCGACTTTTCCATCAAATTTTCCCATTATATTTAACCTTGAGATTTATTTTTTTACATAAACTGTATAAAATTTAATCTTCAATTCGTTATTAATTTGAATTATAACATAGGTTTAAAATTTTTATAATTAAAAATACACATTTGTGATGTGGTTACCATTTAAAACTATTTAATTTATTTTACCAATATTAAATA
>JAGXNZ010000097.1 GCA_019894655.1 Promethearchaeota archaeon
TGTTTAATCTGTCCTTTTATGAGTAAATGTAATAGCACTAACCTTGATCAATTTAATCCAACACATTGCCCATGGTTATCAGATTGGATAGAATCGACTCTGGAGGGGAAGATTTATAACATTAATTTTGAAAATATTGAAGATTAGTAAAAAATTACTACTTCTTCTTTAAACCAATTAAATAGATTTCATTACTTTTTTTATTAGATGATTTAGGTTTTAAGCTTCTCACAACTAAAAAAAGCTGTTTCATCTTTTTGTAGAAGTTCTCGAAATCAGCTCCTTGAAACACTTTTATTAAGAAATTCCCTTTGTTTTTGAGGTTTTCTGTAAGCTCAAGGACGCTGAAACATAGTTTAATTTGCCTTGATTGATCACTAAATTTATTACCAGATTTATTAATACTCGCATCAGAAAGAATAAGATCAAGTTTTTCTCCATTAAAATAATTATCAATTTCCACTTGAAACTCGGGAGTGGTAAAATCCATTTTAAGTATTTTAATATCTTCAATAGGGGCTAATCCTTTAATATCTACACCCATAATTTTATAATGATCTCGTTGATAATAATTATCGTGATAATTTTCAACATTAGATTCGCCGAATTGCTTTGCTACTTGAAGCCAAGAACCAGGAGTACTTCCGAGGTCTAAGATGTAAAAGGCTCTTTTAAATATGTTGTATCTTTTTTGAACATCGAGCAATTTAAATGCTGACCTTGCCCGATACCCTTCTCTTTTTGCTTTTTTGTATACTGCCTCTTTTCTATGTTCCTCTGAGTTTTTTGGCATTTTTATAAGTCGAAATTATTTTTCAATTTGTGATAATAAGGATTTTAAATCATCTATTCTCATATTAGTCTTAATTGAGATAAAATCGAAATGAGTTCTTGATGCTCTGTATCCATTTTCCTTTATTCGATTTATCAATTTATCAAGTTTGGGAATATATGAAAGTTTTAATTGTTGGCAGAGTTTATGGATGTTATAATAGGAAATGGGCATATTTATTTCTTGTAGGGCGAAATTAATGAGTTTGTCAATACGTTTTTTGTTTTTGATCGCCAATTGTTCATTAAGTCGAGTTATTTCGTCTAAAAAAAGTTTTTGGTGTATCTCTTTTATCCATAAAGGTCCGGAGTAATATAAATAGTCATTATTTAAACACAACGGACAGACATGAGGGTTTCCTAATCTATATTCACTTATTATAATTCTATGCCCACATTTTTTACAATGGATTAAGTATCCGTAGCTATTTAACGAATTTTTCTGAATTCTCGTTTTCCCCTTGTATGTTAGAACAAACACTCTTATAAAATGATTAGAATAAAATGTTAACAAGGGTGTTATCCCAGTATTGTTAATATTTGCAATTCTTGATATGAAATAGAGAAGAATTCGCGCTCCAACCTCTTTACAATATTCTGAATGAATTGGCTTAGACATATACTTTCTAACACATGCTTTTGGTCTTACACCGAATAAAACTGCTGTGTCAGTTGCAGTAATACACAATAATCCATCATGTTTTTTTATTGCTTTAAAAGCAGAATCAACATAAATGTTAGGTGTACCAAAAGGATCAATCGAAATAACATCAGGCAATCGATTTTTCTGTGAAATTTCAATAAATAATAAGCTAGCATCTTTATTAGAAAGGGCGATTCTGTTAGAGGCAATACCGTTCAATTCTAAATTCTTATCAATTAATTTAACAGCAGTGGGATTAATATCGTTTATGTATATTTTTTCGATATTAACTGAATTTTTTAATAATCTTAAAGAGGTCACGCCAGACGCAGCCATACAATCAACAATTTCTAATGATTCTCGGTTAATGATATTATTATAAGCTTTTATTGCCAAGAGTGAAATGTCTCTGTTTATCTCCATTTTTTCATTATAAAACACCTTCATCGATTTAGAGGGAATACTAGCGCTATCGTCCTTATATAAATATAATTTGGCTAATCCTTCTTGTTTTAATGTAATACTATTCCTTTTAAATCGAGTCTTTTTAAATCTCATATACTATATTCTTTCAATGTTTATGTGTTCATAGATTAGAGAGAAACTGTAAATTTATGATGAATTATAGAGTTTAACTGGCTTTTTGCTTCCTAGAAGCCCTCCAGAAGTTATCGAATGAATCGCGTGAACATTATCTTTGGTCAAATTCTCAATCATTTCTATTTCTTGAACTTTTTCACCATTTTCGCTACTATCGATAATATAAAATTCACCTCCTAAAGTCTTAATAATAAATGCCAGTGGAAGCCATTCGTAATAAATACGAATTTTAGGTTTCGGTGAAGGAAAATATGCATATACTCCGCCATAGGTTAAGATTGCATGGAAATCCCCGACAAAACTTCCACTATAGCGATTTTTAAAATCGTGATTAATTAAAACTTGTTGATAAGCTTTACATTTACTTGACCAATTTGATGAATCACCTCCCAGACATCTAATACCTCCCACTTCTTTATTTGGTAATTTTTTATTTTCTTGGTGGATATAATGGTAAAAAGTCATACTATAGGGTGAGGTATCTAAAATGAATTCAGCTACCTTGCCGTTAAAAGCCAAGACTAAATTAGTATAAATCCCATAAAGGACGTAAAAACTACATACAATGTGACCTTTCACATCATAAATTCCAACTATTGTTCCAACAGTCCGATTAACTATTACATTGGAAGATCCATCGACAGGATCTATTGTTATACCGAAATTTCCATTACCAATAATGGGTTCGGCCTCCTCAGATGCTACAAATAAGCAATCTATGTCAGCTTCTTCAATCGCTTTTAAAATGATGCTGTGCGTTAATTTATCTTCATGAATTTGGAGCTCACCGTAAATATTTTTCCCATCTTTTATTTCATTTATAAAATTCATCCGTTGTTCAATTTCGCGTGAGGATATTCCCCTTTCTAATAATCCTCGAATTGGAATAGTTGCATCGGCAATAGTTTCGATAATTTCTATAAGATTTTCTTTATTAGAAAAAGAATTCGGAACACTGATATCTAACCATTTTGATAATTTTATTGTATCTTCTTTTTTACTCATTCTGATTACTCAATTTTGTAGAGGAAAAAAATAATTCCTTAATCTTAGATAATGAGCTATAACTGATAATGTTTTATATTGATTTATTCGAAACCATGATTTGTTAATTTCGAATTAAGAACAGATTGCGTTTTTCCGTCTCCGTCATACAAAATAAACTTTCGGTTGTTAACTACATCTGTTCTCTCAATTTTGATTGAATTTTTAACCCAATATTCCATTACGTTGCCACCGCTTTCCACATCATAAACTTCTCCCTCAATAGTATTTCTACTAAGTTCGTTTGTAATTAAAATTCTAATGTCATATTGTTTGTTTAAAAACGAAAGATTGGCTAAAATTTGATTTAACTTATAATTCAACATAACATTTTTTTCTTTTTTGTTGCTGTGTAATTCTAAGCGATATAAATCAGTGAGTGAATCAATAATAATCATTCCTAGAATTCCATTACCTAATCTTAAACGATTTAGAATTAAGAATTCTAGGTTAAAAACAAGTCTGAATAACTCCAAAAAATTAATTGATTTAATAAATTGTATATTTTCTAAGAGTTCTTCTAAATTAGTCTCAAAAAGAGTACTTATTTTATTAAATGGAAAGTTAGGTTTGCTATATATATATAGCACATTTTTGTTATTAATAGCATTTTTCCAAGCGAATTGGAGTGCTAATGTAGTTTTACCCACGCCAAAGTTTCCCCATAATGAAGATATTCCCTCTTTGGCATCAGTAGATTTAAAGAACTCATTTAATATTGAACGTGGAAATTTCATAATTAAAAATTTTTAATTCTTTCTTTAATTTATATAATTAATTTGAGAAATCAACCTTTATATATCTTAACAGAGGATTTAAATTTCTTTTATTTATTAAAGAGTGAGTTAGATAAGAATAATATTCATTTTAAAATCTTAGATCTAGATTCTAAAATTCCGAAGATTCCGTCAATCATCCTTACAACTACTAGTGATTATAAAAAACATAGATATAAAAATCGTATTAATTATCTTATTTATTCAAAAAATAATGATTTTGGTACGTATTTTTTACATGTAATTGCTGCTGTGAGAATTGGATACAAAAAAAATTATTCTACTTTAACTTTTTCTATCGATCCTGGTAAAAAGCTAGGCTTAATGGTCTTTTTAGATGATTATTATTTAGATTCATACTGCTGTTTTGAAAACAGTGATTTCTTTGCGATTATTAAAAAAAATATAGACACTTTTGAGGGAGATAATCCCGCTTTGATGAAACTAAGCTTCAAATTAGGGCGAGGTGTTCTTGACATCACCTATGATTTAGTTAAGCAAATTTACACTTTGTTTCAGAATCGGAATTGTCTTAGGGTTTGCTTGATTGACGAGTTTAAATCATCGCAATTTAAATTTTCAGGAAATAATGTTGGTAAAAAGTTTACAAAAGATGAAATTTCTGCTTTGATATTAGCGTTTAGATTAGGAATTGATGTTAGATTTGATAATTACGAAGATATTTTTGAACAGATATGGATGAAAAAAATATTTATTAGAAAAACTGAAATAGAGAAATCTGAAAATCATGGAGAAACCTTATTATCATTAGGGGAAGTAGTGGAACAAGTTTTAAATGGGAAGTTAACTCTTAGTAAAGCAATCGAAATCATAAACCCTAATAATACATAATAAAATATTTATCTTTTATACAATTGTTATATTACTAAGATAGATATAATATAACACTTTTCTTCGCAGAAATGTAAAAATATATTTCCTTGATAGGAATGCTTTTTACATTCTTTTTGCTTAAGGAATACTTGGAAATATGAAAAGACTTAGAAGTATTGATATCTTCAGAGGCATTTGTATATTCTATATGACTTGGGGTCATATGATTAATTGGTGGATTTCTCAAGGAGATTTCTGGTTATACGAGATTATTTGGAATTTGGGTGCTCCAATAGGAGGCGGTGGATTTTTATTAGTTTCAGGTATGAGTGCTTCAATATCCTTTAAGAGAAATCAACTAAAAGCTCAAGGTTCTCAAGAATTTAGTATGAAACGAGCTAGAAATGCTTATATGGTAAGGTGTTTTCTCATCTTCTTAATTTCTTTAGTATGGAATTTCTTCGGTACACTTTTTATGGGTCTACCAGGAATATGGGTATGGTTTGTACTACAAGCAATTGCTATATCCTTGTTTATGGCTTGGCCATTTTTAAAAACATCCAGAATTTTTAGAATATCCATGTGTTTTGTATTTTGGATTGGTAACGAATTTGTTTTCTATTGGTTGGCTCCATACAGTGATACACAAAATGTATTAGGATATCTTTTCTATTTTCTTTATAATACTCCAAATCAAAATGTCATTTTGGGTTATTTTCCTTTTCTTCTTTTAGGAACCGTATTCGGTGATATTTTCTTTGAATCTAATACGATTTCCAATCAAATAGAAAGAAAACTTTTTCTAAAGAAAAAGATTTTTAAAACGGGCCTATTATTTGGAGTTTTTTTAGTAACATTTGGATTATTATACAAATTTCCTGATTTCTCGAATAAATCAACCTTTGCTTCACGTATGTTTATTGTTGGGGTTCAACTTATATTAATCGCATTTTTAGTTTATATTAAAGAAATTAGGGAATTAAATTTCCAAAAAAGGTATAGATTCTTTGAAATTTATTCTTTTTATTCATTTACTTTGTTCCTTGCTCACCATCTTTTTTACTTCCTATTTCCACCTGTGTTTAATTTTATTAACATTTGGTATGTAATTATCCCCATTTTAATCGCGTGGACTTTTCTATTTCGATTCATTTACATAAAATTGGATAAAAAGGCTTCAATTAAATTTCTACTTAACAAAACAGCTGTTTATTTGGCAGATAGAATTGAAATTGTTAAATCAAGGAAGCAATAACATTATAGAATCTAAATCCCATCTACAGATAAATTAACGTCAAAACAGCTTATGTTGTTCTAAGTTACATTTTATTAGATAAATAGAAAATCGTAATTACTCGTAAAAGTGTAAATCAAACTTTTATATTAAATGTTAAATTTTAATCTTCAATTCTATAATTCTAGGTTTAGTTTAAGGGAGTTAATATTCGAAAAAAACTAAGTTTAATTAGATATAATTTTCACCAGTATAATTTGAATTGAAAATAGTAGAATTTTTTATATTCCATAAAATTCCCATACAATCGTTATCAGAATAATGATCATTATGGAGAGAATAAAAAGTATTGATATATTTCGCGGATTATGTATGAGTTGGATGTTTCTCGGCCATTTAATAGATTGGTGGATTAAACCAGAATATCTTTGGGTAAGAACATTAACTTTTTACATCTTTGATCCCGTTGGTGCCTCGGGATTCTTATTCATATCGGGTGTTAGTATTACATTATCATATCGCAACCGATTATATAAAGTTGAGGAATATAAAAACATAAGCGATTCAAGGATAAAGGTGCATTACTTTTTACGAGCTTTTTTTGTATTAGTGATAGCGATAATCTATAATACTGCAATAGCTCTATCCATAAATCAATTATCATGGATTTGGACATGGTTTGTGCTTATGACTGCTGCGTTTTCACTGTTTCTAACATGGCCATTATTTAATCTTTCAAAAATAACAAGAATTTTAATTGGCGTCATAATATGGTTTATCAGTCAGTATCTTTTTATACTGATCTCTCCATATCAAGATCAATTAAATCTTCAAGGGATATTTTACCATATTTTTTACAATGATTACAATCAAGATCCTTTAATAATCTTTTTTTCATTTTTTCTTTTTGGAACTGTTGTTGGCGACATTATGAATAATGTAAATAACAACGAAAATTCTGAACTTAAGAGAAAACAATTAAAAAAGAAAATAATTATTCCTGTAAGTATTTTTAGTATAGGTTTAATTTCATTAGGCGTATTGCTTAATTTTCCATCATTTCTGAGCAGGAGTAGTCTTTCTTGGCTATTTTACGCAATAGGAATCGATTTATTAGTGTTTATGATCTTAATAATTCTTGAGGAATATCACATATTTAAAACTAAGAAAAGTTATCGCGTATTTTTCTATTTCTCCTATTATTCATTTACGGTCTATTTAGGGCATAATTTCTTATATTTTATTTTTTATAAAAAACTAGACCTGATAACTATTTGGATTGCTGTAGTATCAACATTTCTAGTATTTAGTTTGCTTCTTAGACAAATTTATAAAACATGGGGTTGGAAAGCGTCGTTAAAAACAGTATTAGGCAAAGTAAGTTTAAAGTTAGCATATAAAATCGAAGAAAATAAGAGCAGAGAATAAGTGTGAGATTACATTTATTCATATAGATGTAAGGCTACATCTTAACTCCAACGGAATACATCCAGTTTTTTTAATGGGATTTTTAAACGATATAAAGTTCTTAAATAGATAGTTTACGGTTTTTATATACTTACCTTCTTTTCCCACAGCAACGGCTCTATCTTTATTACTTAAGAATAAGACATCTACCATATCTCTTCTTGGATTTTCATTCGTTCGAACATTGTGAATATAGATATCATCAAAGAAGCTGAAAATTAATTTAATTAACGTCTTTTCAGCTCTAATAACTAGAAGTTTTCTACTTTTGATAATATGTCGCAATTCCTTTAAATAAGGTTTAGCTGCGAAGTAGTCTCCTGTTTTTACAAAAAAGAAAACAAACTTGTCAACAAGTATAACACTCACTGGAAATATGTTTGTCTTCTCGAAGAAAAGTTTAAAAAATTTTAATTCCGCATTTGAGAACTTCTTTCTAATACTTAGAACTTGACTAAAAAAAAGGTTTTCAGATAAGGAAGAATACATATTTAATTACATTCTTACTTTAAGAATTTAAATCTCATTATTTTTAAAGAATCAAGATTACTAGATTTATTGGCAATCTCATTATTTAGAATTATATGCTTGATATAGTGATAGTAGTAAGATGAAAGAACGGTTAGATATCATATTGGTGGAGAGGAGATTAGTAGAAAGCAGGACAAAAGCACAATGGTTAATTAAGAGCGGTTATGTTCTTGTAAATAATATGAAAATTCTAAAATCTAGCAAAAGGGTTGATCTTAGCTCAAAAATTAGCCTTACTAAAAAATTTCCTTATGTTGGAAGGGGAGGTATAAAATTAGAAGCTGCCCTTAAAAATTTTTCCGTCGATGTTAGTGGAAAAATATGCGTCGATATTGGAGCATCAGTTGGAGGATTTACAGATTGCTTGTTGCAACATGGTGCGTTAAAAGTTTATACAGTTGATACTGCGATTAATTTACTTCATCCTTCTTTAACCTGTAAAGATGATAAGATTGTAGAACTCTTTGGTGTTGATGCAAGGGAACTAACATCCTTAACAGAGAAGGTTGATATTGCTACTGTAGATGTAACCTTCTCGTCACTTAGATCAGTTCTTCCAAACATCAAGAGTTATTTAAAGCAAGATGGAGATATAATAGTTCTAGTAAAACCTCTTTTTGAAACCAATTTTCATCAAGAAAAAAAATTTAAAATAATAAACGATTTGACAACGCTTAAGAGAATTTTAAGAGAATTCATAGGATGGAGTAAATTGAACTCGCTACATCCGAAGGATTTAATCACTTCTCCTTTGTTAGGTAAAGGAGGATCAATTGAATTTTTGGTACATATTCAGACTGATAAGGAATTTGTTTTTAAAACTGAAAATATTATTGATGAAGCCTTAAAAGATGCCAAAGAATTAAATTCTAAACATTTGGATAGTTTTTAAAAAGGTTTCCCCAAGGCGTTTCGAAAAATTTTTTAATTCTTTTCTTTCCGATTGTTGGATACCATAACATATCGTGAAATACTAAAGATCCTAAAATTGGTAACATAAAAAAGACTTTATTATGCAATAAAGGATTTAAAAATTGTAAAAACCCTTTTCTAACCATCTGATCTCCCCATATTATTACACTTCGTTTAACTTTGAAATTCCAATTTATTCCCGATACATCCTCTCCAATAATCTCAATATCCTCGAAATCACCACATCCTAATCCTTCTTCGTGAGCTAATTTAATAGCAGGAAGCTTTAATGGCTCGAATCCTAACATTTTTGCAACTACAGTATCAACAGCAA
>JAGXNZ010000098.1 GCA_019894655.1 Promethearchaeota archaeon
AAAATAGATTTAAGCTCGTACATATTATTGGAATTAATTGCGCTCCAAATTGATTTGTAAACCTGGTATCCCGTCCCAGCATCTAATAATTTTGGACCAACCCATTTATCGTATGGACCATGAATCATTTCTCCGATTAAAACGCAATCGGGTTTGGCTTTTTTACATACTTGCCTGAATTCTCGCCAGAAATTGGAACTAATAAGATAGGCTACATCTAAACGCCAACCATCTATTCCTATTTCTTTTAACCAATAATTGCTTACTGAAAAAAGAAAGTCCCTTACATCTTTTTCATTTAGGTTCAATTTTACAAGTTCGTAATGCCCTTCCCAATTTTGATAATCAAAACCATCCTTGTAAGGATTATTTTTTGAAAAGTCAACAAAATGCCAATGTCTGCGCCAAGATTTTTCCTTATGAGCTTGAATATCTTTAAAAGAATCAAATTCCCTACTAACATGATTAAAAACACCATCAATTATAACTCTAATATTCATATTATGGAGTTCAGTAGTAATTTGCTTAAATAAATCATTAGTTCCTAAACGATGGTCTATTTTCATATAATCTACTATATCATAACCATGAGATACAGATTCAAATAAAGGACCAAATTGAATCACGTTGACTCCTAATTTTTTAAAATGATCATAAAAATTTCTAATTTCTAATAACCGATCAACCTTGCCACTCTCATCTTTACCATATTTGGGAGCTCCAAAAAAGCCTAAAGGATATATGTGATATACTATAGCCATCTTTGCCCATTCAGGGATATAGTTAAGATGTTCCATTATGAATTAAATAGTTTTTAATTAATCAATTTTAGCAAATTAGAAATTCTGAATATCTGTGAATTCAACAATATTTCTTCCGTTGCTCACATTAAAAACATAAAATAGCTTCTAAAGAAGGTTTTGGAAGAAATTAAAAGGAAAATCAAATGAATTTTTATTGAAAAACATGTTAAATAAGTAGTTTTTAGGGTTTAATTATTCTTAGCAATAGTTAAGATTAATTTTAATCACATATTAGGAACAATTAATATAAACACCATTTTATAATACTCATGGGTTCGTGAAAATTTAATATAATTTTGAGGGTTTAAGTTGAAAATTGGCTTGTTTATCTGCGACTGTGGTAAGAATATTAGCGGAGTAATTGACAACAGCAAATTAATAGACCATTTTAAAGAGTATCCCGATGTCCACGTGATAGGAGATCAATATTTATGCGCGGAATTAGGTTTAACAAAAATTACTAGCGAGATAAAGGAACACGAGATCGACCGGGTAGTAATTGCTGCTTGTTCTTTTAAATTGCATGGATTGTTGTTTAGAAAAACAATAGAAAAAGCTGGTATCAATCGATATTTGATATCTTTTGCAAATATTAGGGAACAAAATTCGTGGGTACATAACGATAGTCCTGAGAAAGCTACAACGAAAGCAATAGATCAAATAAAAATGGCAATTGAACAAGTTAAACTTCTAGAACCTTTAGAAGTTCAACGTGCAAAAGTCAATCCATCAGCCCTAATTATCGGGGGTGGTATTGCCGGAATCAAAGCCTCTCTAGTTATAGCAGATGCTGGCTACAAGGTTTATTTAGTAGAAAAAGACATAACAATTGGAGGTAAGATGGCTCTTTTTGACAAGACTTTTCCTACGCTAGATTGTTCTATATGTATTCTTGGACCACTTATGGTAGAAGTTAAAGATCATCCGAATATTGAGTTAATTACTCATAGTATCGTAGAAAGTGTTAGTGGATATGTTGGAAACTTCACCGTAAGAGTAAAGAAACAACCACGGTTTGTTAATGAAGAAACTTGCGTTGGGTGTTTCAATTTATGTAGGGATGTTTGTCCAATTGATGTTGAAGACACATTCTTTCCTAGAAAAGCAATAGATGTAGCTTATCCACAGGCGATTCCTCTCATTCCAAACATATTAGAAGAGTATTGTATTGGCTGTAAAGCGTGTGCCCAAGCTTGTGATCGCGATGCAATTGATTTCGATCAAAAATCCGAAAAAATTGAATTTGAAGTTGGAACCATAATAACCGCCACAGGATTTAAAACATTCGATCCTAGCTTGCTAGGTGAATTTAATTATCAAACATACATGGATGTAGTTACAACCATGCAAGTCGAGCGATTGCTAAATAACGACGGGCCGACGCATGGAAAGATCGTGAGACCATCTAATGGGGAAAGACCTCTAAGAGTTTCATTTATTCTATGTGTAGGTTCACGGAATAGGGCGATTCACCACGATTATTGTAGTCAAGTCTGTTGCAATGTTTCAATTAAACAAGCTGTACTGTTAAAGAAAGAGCATCCAGAGACAGAAATTAATATATATTATACTGATATACGAGCAATGGGAAAAAACTGTGAGGAGTTCTATAATCGAGCTCAAGAAGTTTTTGGTATTAGATTTATTAAAAGTAATATATCTGCAATTCTTAAGGATGACTTATCTGAAACTGGAGAATTATTGGTTCGAGGCGAAGACGTAATAGACGATAGAATTTTTGAAAACAAGGCTGACCTCGTCGTTTTGGCTGTTGGAATTGAACCTGCTGAAAATACAGATGAATTAAGTCAATTACTTAACATTTCTCAAGGTCCTTATGGATTTTTATTAGAAAAGCATCTTAAAATTAAACCTTCTGAAACTTCTGTAAACGGTATATTTATAGCAGGTGCTATCCAAGGACCAAAGGATATCCCCTCCAGTATAGCCCAAGCAGAAAGTGCGGCCGCGAAAGCAATGGTCTTAATGTCCAAAGAGCATGTCGAACTTGATCCTCATATTGTATACTTTAATTCAAATGAATGTGATTTATGCAGACTTTGTGAAGATATCTGTATATATAATGCATTAAAAATAGAAAATAATAAATTAAATATTATTAATGCGAATTGTACGGGATGTGGGGCATGCGCAGCAATGTGCCATTCAGATGCCTTATACATTCCTGGTTTTACAAAAAAGCAGATAAGTGCTCAAATTAATAGGATTTTGGGTGAGAAATCCGAATATCCATTAATTATAGCATTTCTTTGCAATTGGTGTTCTTACATGGGAGCAGATCTGGCGGGAACCAGCAAAATTAATTATCCTACCAACATAAGATCAATAAGGGTAATGTGTACAGCAATGCTAAACCCATCATTAGTATTTGAAGCTTTTTTTAATGGAGCAGATGGAGTGTTGATTGCAGGTTGCCACCCACAAGATTGCCATTATGATACAGGATTTATGAAAGCAGCCAATAGATATGAAAGTATTAGGGAAATCCTTGGTGAGGCGGGATTAAATGAAAAACGCGTGAGGATCGAAAGTATATCTGCTGGGGAAGGTGAAAAGTTTGCACAGGTTGTATCAAATTTTAAAACTGAGCTTGAAAAATTAGGACCATTAAAACCGGGAGAATATCGAAAACCACATGTTGGCGAAATCAAAAAAGAGAGAAAAAAAGCAAAATTAAAAGAATTATAAAGTTGTAAGGATTTTAAGGCTATTTTTCTTTTATTAACTAAATTAAGAACTTAATTTCTTTTAATCGAAAAATTATGAAGGTTCGAGCTATTACAGTTGGAAGCAAAATCCCCTATTTGATAGATGATAAAGAACTTGAAGAAAAATTAGAACGTAATCTTCAGAATTTTTATTCTTTCAATTTTGAACTTGTTCAAAGGCTTAACGAGAAAGATATTGAAGTACAAACAAAAAGATTGTGTTCTCAACCAATATTATCATACGAACAGCAATTTTATTCTAAAAATTTAAATGAAAACCTCACAAAAATTCACGATCAGCTGGAAATTATAGAAAGAATCATAACAAAATATGAATTTGATTATTTTGCTTCCTGTGCTGTAATAGCAGACGAACAAATACAAAAATATGGGATATATGAGAAATTACTATTAAATGAAGTACCTAACTTCATTACTAGGAGAGAGAAGTTTTTTACTTCTGTTCACGTAGCTTCCAAGGAAAACGGAATTAATTTATCTGCTCTTCGTTCCAGTGCCAAAATTATAAAAACATTGTCCAATCCTGATCCTTTCAATAATTTGAATTTTTGCGTTAGTTCTAATGTTTCCCCCGACACTCCTTTTTTCCCTGCAGCTTATCATGTTTCCGAAAATCCTTCAGTTGGACTGGCTTTGGAAATGGCCGATGAAGTCGTGGATGTCTTCGAAGGTTCAAAAAGCATTGGAGAGGCGTATAATAACTTGACAATAAGATTTAACGAAATCTACGACAAATTAATTGGCATCTGTGAGGATGTTGCAGATAAATACAATATCGAATTCAAAGGAATAGATTTTTCTCCAGCACCCTTTCCTACTGTAGAAAAAAGTATAGGGACTGCCATCGAAAAATTGAATTTTGAGTATTTTGGGGCTCCTGGCTCGCTAATAGGCGTAGCTCTGATAAAAAAAGCGATTCCAAAAAAGAAGAAAGTCATAGGATTCTCTGGTTTTATGCCTTCTGTTCTTGAGGATTACACTATAGCTAAAGGTCTATCAGAAAACAATTTTAACTTAGACACTTTACTACTTTATGCTACTATGTGCGGAACAGGATTAGATTGTGTTCCGTTACCCGGTGATATAACAGAAAAAGAGTTGTTTTATATTTTACTAGATCTTTGTACTATTTCTTTAAATTTAAATAAACCGCTGACGGCTCGACTCATGCCCATCCCTGAAAGAAACGCGGGGGATGTCGTAGATTTCGATTTTGAGTACTTTGCATCTTCAACAGTTATGAAAATTAGAAGATTAACAGACCAAAATGAGAATGATCTCTATTCTAGTAAAGAAAAAAGTATAAATTTTTTATAGTTTGTTTTTTGACGATCGGCTATAATCGCTGAAATAATTTAAGTAAGGATTTTAACTATTATATTAAGTAGTTTATTACTTTTCCGCTCTGAATAATTTTTTAGAAAATTTCACGAACACCATCATCTTTAATGGAATTGATACAAAATTCTTTGATTAAATAATCAAAGCATTCAACAAGTAAATATATATTCTTTGAAGGGATTTTTATCTCAAGTCGAGCTTCTCGATTTCTTTAATTTTTTTAATCTTTTTTTTTGGATTTTTCCTTTTTATTTTGAATTAATACTCGAGGGATAGTAATAAGTGCACCAATAATTATAAAAATGGCAGCTCCCACATACTCTAGATATAATTCAAAGGGTTCTTTTTTACATAGTGATCCTGGATAACAAAAAGGATAATCAGGAGAGATGGAAACAATTTTAATACCCCCTATAACAATTAAAAAGACTCCAAAAGCCATCCAACACCACAACTTCAAATGCTCATTAATCCCGTCTACTGCTCTAATAAATTTTCACTTAATTCAGCAATTTTACTAATAATGTATAATTTATCTGGGATTATATGGATTTCCCAAATTTGTCACATTTCTTTCTGAGATTTGTACTTCATTTTTAATAAGATTAGCATAAAATTATTCCAAGTATTCTATTACTTTTCCGCTTTGAGTAATTTCATAAAAAATTTCACCGTCATCATCATCTTTTATGGAATTGATACAAAATGCTTTTGTTAAATAATCAATGTTGTAGGCTAATTGATTCTCATCTTTAATAAAATTAGAATCTATTAGCTTTTTAAGAAGCTCTTTCTTAGAAATTTTCTCGGTTTTATTCACTATCTCTAATATCTCCCTTCTTACAGGATGGTTGACTGCTCTTAAATAAAGATCGTGCATATATTTAGATCCCTCCGTAG
>JAGXNZ010000099.1 GCA_019894655.1 Promethearchaeota archaeon
ACCCCAAGTAATAAAATCGTTAAAGGTATTATATTTTTAATAGGGATAACCATCCTGACTTTGTTAAATATGAAAAGAGACCCGCCGAATACCGCAATCGCTAGAAATACTGAAAAGATTTCGGAACCAGGAATCATAATAAGTGTGAAGTAAGTGAACAATGAGAAATTTATAACCAATATTGAAGAAATTAAAGTATTAAAGAAAGTCTTGTTGAGTTTGAGGAGCCTTGATGAAAATAAACTCATAGCAAGTATTATAAAAGCAATATTTATTGATATGGGTAAAATATTGATTATCGCAAATACGATGTTAAAAATAGTAAGAAAAATGCCAATTAGAGATACAAGAAAAGAACCTATAAGAATTATATTTTTCTTGTTTTTAAGATTGGGGAAAAACGATAATATGAGAATAAAAACACCTATGATTATCAAATTGATTGAATAATTAATCTCGATTGGCAAACCAATTTCAAATAATAGAGTAAAGAGAAAAGAAACATTTACGATGATATAACTTACCCACAAAATGGTCATAATCTTCCACATTTTTAATCGATAGATTATGGGTACCAATAAAGATACAGCAAAGACGCAAAATACAATATTGGTAATAACCACATTACCAGGAAACACGTTTTGACTAAACCAGTATAAGAAGAACAAACTAAAACTCCAAACAATAAATAGAATACTGGAGAAATGCTTTTTTATCCAAGAATACCAAAAAGGTAAAGAAAGCAAAACACATATTGTAAAGGATATTATAAATGAACCGTTAATGTTGAGGATTCCAAAAAAGTCTAATGTGTTCGTATAAATATTAATATCGGTAAAGATCTCGTTAATGATATAAAAATTTACGAAGGGAACAATAATCCATAACCTCCAACCCGTTTTCCAAATCACCCAAGAGAATTTCCAGTAGTAAAAGCCTATTGATAAGTAGAAAAGAAGGATACCAACATTGATGGTCATAATTAGCAAGAAAGGATTCCATACAGGAAAATTAAAAAAGGTATTTAAGAAAAAATACATAAAAGTTGGAATAGAAATAATGTAGGATGAAAAAGCAATATAAAAAGAAATTCGTCTGATATTCTCTGGCGCTTTATTATAGGTCCCTACATAACAAATACTGGTAACGCTTAAAGTTAGAGTGAATGTCAGTATTGGATTAAAATCTATAAATATGGGATTATTAAATAGAATATAATAAGACATAAAACTTATGAGGTTAAATACCATAAGCAAAACACAAGGTCGGATAAACCACTTATAAAGATCATTCTTTTGCTTGTAGTAGAAATTACCCGTTAATATTAAAAATAAGAATAGAGAGAATGAAATGTTATAAATTAAAGGAATTATGGTATTGTAGAGTAGTAAATTAAATGTTATAATCGATATTAATATGTATAGAGCGAATTTTTCGATTACATTAACTTTACGTATGTTTAACGCAATAGAAAAGAATAAGACAATCATTAACGAAAAACTGAAAATAATAAGATAAAAAGCGAAGTCGTTTAGAGCGAATGAAGGAATTAACATATAATAATTAAGTGTTGTAATCAATCTTACGAAAATCAACCAGCTAAGTGAGATGTAGCTAATAATTCGAAATATAAAATTGCGATTTCTATTGGAAATAAAGAGATAGATCATAATAATAAAAAATACATAAGCAAAATATTCGAAAACACTCGGAAATATAGAAAAGAAAGTAAGTAGAAGTAGAGATGGACCTAATAATATTTTTATTAGTTTAAATTCGGACGCATTCTCAATTGTATCATTATATTTTATTAGATAATAGTTGTATAGCGAATAAATACCACAGAATAAAACAATTAGTCGTAATGATTGATTTGCACTGTAAAATGGATAAATTTGACTATAATTCCAAAATAATTCACTGAATATAATAATTAAAACAAAATAGAAAGCATAATAGATGAGCCTTTTGTAAAGCGTAAGAGAATCATCAGAGATAAAAAAGTTATTTCTTAGATAATAAATGGTAATAGGGCTGATGAAGAGTACAATTATTAAAGGTATGCCAATCCTTTGTGTCAAAGACAATTGGGCAGGTATAATTAGAATATAGAAGCATAATAAAATTTTAATTATTAACCATGCGGTTAAATCAAAAGCCCACTTAAGTCTTGAAAATTCAATTTTGATTAAATAGCGACTGACAGTTGATACTATTAGGTAAGATAGCAGAAATATTCCAACATATGTAGTTAAAGTTAATAATAGGGACTCTTGAAGCTGAAGTAGTGAATAAATACTATGCAATGGAAAGAGAAAAATAGTAAGCGAAGCCACTAGAAATTCGATGAAAAAATAAGACAGATTTTTAGTATATTCGTATATTTTGTAAATTCTGTAATAATCTATTTTACTTTGTTCATTTTCAAATATCCTCTGCTTAAGATTTTCAAGCGGTATTAGTATGACGAGATTCAAAAGAAGAAAGACTAACAACGAACAGCTAATATCGAATCCAACATTGGAAGTAAAGGAGTTGAAAACCGCGAAAAATTTCAGAGAGATACTAGAAGATAATACCACCCAGGTAATAATTTGGCAAGTTTTAATAGAAACAAAATAGGACTCTTTAAGTTTATATTTATCAAATAGATATTCTAAAAAAACTAAGAATCCAAAAAATAATCCAATTGTTGCACTATTTAAGATGTAATAATCTACAGTTACACCTAATCTATTAAAATCTAATCCTATTATATAAGGAAGCGACATTACTAATCCAGATATGACTAAACTATCTATTATTAACAATCTCTCGGAAAACCTGGTGAAAACTTTCTTATTTATGGAATAAAACAGAGGTAATAATAATGTTATGCCTAAGATCAGTAGAGGAATACTATATGCGTAAACCGAAGCGGAAAGAAACAAAGATAGATAAAAAGAGATGAGAATGCTGGTGAAAACCAAAGTTATTATATTAAATCCATTCGAAATTTTGTCTGAAAATAAAATTCTCTTCTTGGAAAAGAAATTGATAATCAAGCAAATAAGAACGACCGATACGTATGCTGAAAAAATTGGTTCCAATTGAAGTTGTTGGTTAAAGAATGCGAACATTATGAAGAAACCTTCTAACATTATTAAAATGCTAATATACTTTTCAAATAGCATGACTTTTTCCTTGGAGATAATATCTATCTTAGCTCCCAATTTCAAAATGTAATAACACGCAATAGTTAAATAGAGAATATTAAGCACGATTAGCGAATTTAAGATTTCTAAAAATATTGTAGTGACTATATAGAAGTTAAATATAAAAACTGAGAGAACTATGACGCTAAAGCAAAAGAAATGATATATCAGGAAGGATTTTAGATTCATAACATTCTTTTTGTGGAGGTAATAGATGGGAATATATGAGAGCGAGCTCACTAAAATAAGAGGTATAAAATATACTAGGAACGAATCCTTAGTGTAAATCGCACTATAATATCCTACCATAAATAAACCTAAATATAACGTAATTGAGTTTAATATCAAGCCTAGAATCTGAGGAAATATTTTACTTTCTTGTGAAACCAGATATACAATTAGACTTATTATCGCAAAAGATAAAAACGAAGAAAGAAGTAAATCTAATTTCAAATAAATCATGAAAATCGTTAGAAGCAAAACAAATGCTTCGAATGCAATAGGATAAGATATAATGTTCAAAAGAGACTTAGTTCTTGATTCTTTGAGCATTCTAATTTTCTTTCCATAAAAAATTAGGATGGCTAGACAAATGGATATAAACAATAGGTTGAAAATGCTACCAATAATTAGATGTGCGCTAAAATATATTATAATTATAAACCAATTCAGAGCGAAAAACAAAAACATGAGCACCCATGAGGAAATATAAGTGTAAATTGCGATGAATTTAGGTTTTAATACCTTTTCGCCATACAAGTAATAAATCGGAGCAAAAATCAAGAAACAAAAAATAATCGGTGAAACTAAAAATACATAAAAAGCATTAATGTTAGCACTTAAGAAGTAAAACCCAACAATTGCTATATTAAATAACAGGATGAATAACGTCCAAATTATTTTTACTTTTCTAGGAACAAATACTATATTCGGAGGTAATAGATTAAAAATGAAGCCAATAGCGCAAGATGAAAGGAATATGGCCAGAAATTCGTCTAAATTGAATACAAAACTGAAGATCCCATAAAATAGTAAGAAGATCTCGATTAATAACGCAAAACTGACAACTCTAGTTATAAAATTGTATGTAGATTCTTTAACTTTTTTTAGAAGGTGTCCAAATTTAAGGTTAATTAAAGTAAAAACTGAAAGGAATACTATATCTAGAAGAAGAATCACAAAATTATTCCAAAAAATTATTAACATCGTAAAAAAAAATGAGAAGAGCAAAAACCAGCAAGCATAATAACTATAGTTCAAGCTGATTTCTCGAGAGAATATGCGAATAATGTAGTTGAAAAGTACGAATAAGAGGAAAACTATTGGAAGTAAAATTGTAGACAAAATTAATTCTCCTTGAAATATCTCAGGAATTCCCAATGCTACATTTTTAATAGTAACTAAGGCAAACCAAGTCGTTTCTAATAGTAAAAAAAGGGTCACGATACAATAATTAAAAAGCTTCCATGGTTTTTCGTATAATCGAATCCGAGCATAAGAAAAATAAAACGATAATAATGTAATTGCTAAAATGATAAAAGTGTGAATTAAAACATCGGAGATAATAAGTACGCTTGGATCTACTATGAACTGTACATATACGAATTGAATTATTGGTAAGAATGAATATAAAATTATTGTAAAACTGGCAGCAACGAGCAGATTGTGAATAACTAATACCGTTTTTTCTTGAAAATATTTAAACCTCTCAAAAAAATGAAATATTACATATAATGATAGTGCGAGTACAAGAGATTGAACATTTAAAATCTCTATTCCAAAAAGAAAGGGGATCCAAAAGATTACAACGATTAAAATCCCTAAGCTATTAAATAGGTATATATACCTCCCGTAAAGAATGGTAGTAAAGTTCCCCTTTTCTTCGTAATAGGTAAGAATAAAAATTAATGGTAATGTTATAATACTGATTAAAGGATTCTCATTCAACAATGAAATTGAGAGGAATAGAAGAATTAAACTGACTGAGACAATAAAATTTAACTTTACATAAGTTTGATTCTCACCAGCATCAACCTCTTCAGCATTGTTAGAACTCATCGATTTTAAACCTCCTTAGGAATTTGTTGTAGAATGTACTTACGTATAATCTGACTTTAAAGTAAAACGCTAAGAAAATGAGAGATAATACCGATATTTTTACGATTTCATCCACGCCGTGAGGGCTACCAAAATACATATAAACGATAACTATAACGAAGGGCATTTGAATTAACAGCACGAAAACTAAGCCTAATAACGAATTTACAAATTTTTTCTTAAAAATTGTCAATTCTTCTAAGAACGGTTTCTTACTGCTGATCGAACTCGTAATATTTTTACAGATTTTTACACTGGAGATCCGAGATATAACATAAAATATAATGTTCCAAATGAGAGGAAATAACCAAGAGACTTTTGTATTAAAAGTATAAGAGAGGAATACTATGTGAACAATGTAATTAACAGCTACCATGATATTATAAGGTTGTCTAACAATTTGAGAAGAAGATATAGCATGATTGAACTTCTCTTCGGTAGAATCATAAAAACCAATGGGTTGAAAATAATAATAATAGTACACGATATTGTACAAGATACAAAAAGAAATTAAAGGCAAAAGCTCAAAGTAGTTATCTCCGGGAGTAAATAGTACAAAGATCGGTGTAACGATTAAAGACAAGATCGTAATTAAGAAGACGATATTAATTCTTGCAGAAAGATTATTAAACTTGTTGGAAAAAAAGGGAACTTTCCTGTATTTATCAAATGCCTTATAGAAGAATAATAAAACAAACATAAAAGTTAAAACAGAGAATCCAACTGAAACATAAAGATCTTGACCTATAAAAAAAAAAATGAAAAATCCAACAACTGCTACCAATGACGGAACGATCATTAAATAAAAACTGAACCACCAAATTTTCCACAGTAACTCGGTAGCTTTTGTGATCTTCTCATCAGAAGAACCGATTTTATTAGATTTCATTTTAACAAAATAGTA
>JAGXNZ010000100.1 GCA_019894655.1 Promethearchaeota archaeon
ATTGCTATATCTGGGAAGATCCTAAACTTATACCAGCTTTTAAAAACGCTATTACTATGAGCATAAGTCAATTAATGAATCATTCATATCGTCCTAATATCAAATATTTATACGATTATGAAAGTAAAGCAATCGAATACAGTGCTATTAAAAATATTGTGAGAGGGGATGAATTAACAGTTAACTATAATGGATTAATTAAAGATAAAAGTCCAGTGTGGTTCGAAGTTATAGATTAGGCTTTATTTAATCAAAGATCTAAGCGTATTAAGATTCATGATATCTTCTTTTAAATCCTTCCCTTTAGGAGTTTCTAAAATCCCCGGAGTTTCTTTAAATTTTTTGTCATTTAAAAGGTAACCAAATGGCTCTAAACCAATCCTTCCTTGCCCTATGTGAGTATGACGATCCACTCTAGATCCTAATTCTTTATCAGTATCGTTTAAATGAAAAGCATGTAAATATTTTAAACCAATTATGTCATCAAAATGATTCCACATCTCGTTATATTTCTTCTTCGTTGTAAAATCATAACCCGCGGCAAATGAATGTGCTGTGTCGAAACAAATTCCGATTCTGCTTTTGTTTTGTATTTTGCTTATTATTGTTTTTAAATGATGAAACTTATTGCCCAAACCTTTTCCTTGGCCAGCTGTAGTTTCTAGTAAAATTTTAACTTTAGAACCCTTAGTTTCGTCTATCAATTTATTTAACTGAGTAGCAATTTGGAGAAGAGCTTCTTCTTTTGAAATCTCTTCCTTATCACTTATAGGAATAACCCCGGGATGCATGTTTTCATATTCAATGCCTAATAAGGTAGCTTTTTTAAGTTCATCTAACATAGCACTATAAGATTTCTCTAATTTTTCATTATCGATACTTGCTAAATTAATTAAGTAACTGTCATGACTAATTATTGGCCATATTTCTTCTTTAAACTCTTCTTTTGTTTTAAGAAATTCATCTATATCTTTTGGGATTAAAGGTTTTGTCGACCATGAGCGCACATTTCTTATAAAAACTTGAATTGTTTCGCAATTAAGTTCTCTACCCCTATGAAAAGCCATGTGCTTGCCCTCTGAAACGCTCATATGAGCCCCTAACCTCATTTTAATAACACCTCTAAAAAGAATAATCACATCTTAATTATCAGAGATTTCATATTCTAGGCTGTCTAAAATCTCTATTAAATCAATAACTTCAAAATTCATGTTAAATTTTTCATTCGCATCACTTAAGTTAGTTCTGCAGAAAGGACACAGGGATGAAATGATATTTGCACCTGTTGATTTTGCTTCATCTAGTCTTTCTTTTGAAATTTCAACCGACCAATCTGGATATCCGATTTTTAGTCCTCCTCCTGCACCACAACACCAAGCATTTTCTCTATTTCTTTTCATTTCTACTAAAATAAGTCCTGGAATGCTCTTATAAACTTCTCTCGGAATCTCGTAAAAACTCATGTGTCTTCCAAGGTGGCACGGATCGTGGTAAGTGACAGTTTTATTATATTCTGAAGTAAAACTTAATTTCCCTTCATCCAACAGCATTTTAACCAATTCTACGGTGTGATATATCTCAAAATCATAATCAGCACCATATTTTATCCAATCCTTTTTCAAAGTACGATAACAACCAGCACATGATGTGATGATCTTTAACACTCCGGCATCGTTTATTTGAGTAATATTGTGATTTATGAAGTCTTTAACAGAATTTATTTGACCAGTTCTCATTAATGGGCTGCTGCAACAATGCTCATCTATCAAAGTAAAATCAATATTTGCTTTTTTCAGAAACCTCAGAGTAGCATCTCTTAAATTTTTTTGACGATAATTGGATGTACAACCGATAAAATAAACCCATTCTGCTGTGTCTGGCAAATCATATGTCTTCTTTAGATCCTCGTTGTTCGAATTTTGCTCCCCATACGGATTAAACATTATGGGATTCTCAATGCGATCAATTAAAATTTTCTGTTTTTCAGGACAGAATCCATTTATAACAGCCTCTGCTCGAGCAGCTTCAATAATATCTACTAAAAAATCATTAAATTTGTCAAACCTGCAATTTTTAGTACAATTTCCGCAAGTAGAACACGCGTAAAGAACATTTGCCACGCCCTGACTCCACTGGATTTCTCCACTTATTAGACCGTAAATGAGCCATAATCTCCCACCAGTGGAATAGGTCTCAAAACGGTGTTTTTTATAGCTTGGGCAATTAAAATCAGAAAATTCGGAAGTAAATTTGCAATAGCCGCATCTAAAACATCTATGAACAATATCTTTCCAATCTTGTTCTATTTTTAATTCCAAATTTAATTTACCTCCCAATTTCCTGAATTCATGATATTATTCGGATCCAAAGTTCTTTTAATAGTTTTCAGCAACTTTTTATAACAAGGATCCATTTTTTCAAGCGTTAATCTTTGCCCTTCTAGTTCAGCTTTCCAGGGAATTCCTCCCAATTCTAAAGCTAATTTATTGGTTTCGTTAAGTGCTTTTCTAGCATTTTCCATATCTTTAGCGTCAGCTCGATTAAAAGAGTATGAAAAAAACATTACGATTGTATGAACTCCTCCTATCAAACGAGAACCTAAAGTTGGAGGGATACCATATTTTCTTGCGAGTTCTGCGCCCTTCTCATATGCTTCAGGAATTTTCTCGAGAGGCATAAATGCGCCCACATATTCGAATCCGCCCCCTTTTCTAAAATCTGCGGCTCCTGCTGCAAATATAGGTTTATCCAAGTATAGATTTCGCATTTTTTCTGGAGCCTTCATAAATCTCGCGTTAGACTTTCGGTATATGCGTTTAAGAGCTTTAATTTGGCGATCGATGTCTTCTTCAGTATTACCTGTAATATAAGTCATAATGAAAATATAGCCCTTCATCCATTCAGGTTTATCTTGCTTTCCTAGAAGGATGTCTTCGGCATAGCCAGTCGCCGTAATTTTTAGTAACAAATCTGGTATATCTTTAGGATCACTCATTAAACCAAAAATTATATCTCTCATTTTAGGTTTTGGAAATAACTGTATCGAAAGCTTAGTTACTACTCCCATTGTCCCAAAAGCGCTAATGAATAAGCCAATAAAATCGGGAATTGGTCCTCTATCAAACCAATAATCGGAAACCGCGCAAGATCCTAATTTGCAAATCTCTCCATTAGGTAAAACAACTTCAAGACCGTTGATCATTGCTCCATGTCCTCCATATCTTTGCGATAAATATCCTGACCCATGAATTAGCATGTTCCCGGCGATAGTAGCAGATGGTGGAGCATCTGGAATTGGTGGTTGGAGATCTAAATACTTATCATTTAAATGTGAAAGGATTTGACCAGTAGTAACTCCTGCTTCAATAAGTGCATATTGGCTAAACCGATTAATTTCTATTATTCGATTCATTCTTTTCATATCTAGCACTATTCCTCCCTTTACAGGAATTGTTAATCCACTTAAAGTAAGACCGCCACCCATAGGAACTATAGGTATTTTTTCTTTGTTCGCTAATTTTACGATCTCTTGAACTTCCTCTGATTTACTTGGCATCGCAACGAAATCAACGTGTCTAGGTAATGACGCTCCGGGATCTTGAGAATAAATATACAGATCTTCTGAACGATTTGTTGCGTAATCCTTTCCTACAATATTTTCTAGTTCTTTTAATATGAATTCCTTATTCATTTCTTACATTACTCTTATTTTAATAAATTTCTAAAAATTATCGATTAATTCAAAATACTTTTTTTTCTATTTAAATTTATTATTTCTTAGAGCTCACGATTAAATGTTGATTTCGAAATGAGTATTAAGGGTAAAACTGAAGGAATTAGTAGGCTTGTAGGTTCTATTCTAATTTTGACGAGCATTGTTTTAGAAATGTGTTTAGGCTTTCTGATACTTAACAATCTTCTTATAAGTTTAACCTTAATTTTAATCACGGCCCCTCCATTTTTACTTAGCTTTCTCTTAAAGATTGAGCAGGATTTTTTAGTCAAGAACGCTACAAAATTCTTATTTTTGTTTTTATTAGAAATTATCTTACTAAGTATTCTGATACTCACATTTTATAGCTTAGCTCTGACAATCAAATTTTATCTAGTTTCAAGTTCTATTCTACTACTTATCATGTGTTGGCACACATCACTTTCGCTTTATAAGAATAAAAAGATTATTTTCTTTCTGAGTAGTTTTGGATATTTTATTTCAAATACACTAATTTGGCTAAATAATATTATTTTCCCCTATTTATATATAACTAACTTAATTTTTAAGCTAACAGTTCTTTTAGGAATATTTCTAATAGTAATCGCTGAATTAAGAATGAAAAAAAAAGGATGGCTTAAGTATTTGTAATTTGAAACCAATTTTATCTTTTTTCTATTATAGATTCTTCCAAAAGTCTTGCAAGTCATCTTTAGTGAATGTAAATCTCAAACCACTAGGTTCAGAAGGTTCTAGTTTTAAAAAGTCAGGAACATCGTTCTTATCTTTGGTAATACCTGCTTTCTCATTGAATGCTAGCTCAGTTTTAAGAATACGCTTTCCTATATTAATTACTTCTTCTCTTGTTAAATCTAAATTATACATCGCATTAATAGCAGCAGTTATAATCTCCATATTCTCATAGCTCGGTCCTATGAAATAACAGCATCCCATAGAGTCCAATACTGTAGTGTATACTTGTAATTCAAACGATAAATCAAGTTTACCCTCGTTTTTGGTAAGTTCACCATAGTCTTTGTTTTGACTAGGAACTCTGCCAGCTATAGCTGCTCCACTAGTATGATCAGCACCCATTGGCGAAGTAGCGTATGTCACCCCCATTCCTTTAAAGACTCTAGGATCGTAAGCAGATATACCTTGTCCTTTTATTTCTGGTATTCTTTGAGCATTTAACTTATTTCCAATATTTTTAACTCCATTCCCATACAATTTGCCAATTTCAGTATTCTCCCGGATTTCTTTATCGAGGATATTAAGAACTGTCTTGGCATCTCCCCAAGGAATCTTAACACAATCCATGGCAACTCCAACAGTACCTCCAAACTCAATGGTATCGATTCCTACATCGTCGCATAAACGATCGATTCGAGCTAAGCTATCTAGATTATCAATCGTTAAATTTGTACCATTTAACGCCATAGTTTCATATTCAAAACTTGAAGTTATTTGGTTTCCATTCTCGTCCACAATTAAATTAGAGCATTTTATAACACAATACGGAGAACAAGCTAAACCTTTTTTACCTCCTCTAGCCATCACAAGGTCGTGAAGTTTTTCTCCAGAAATCTCAGCAATTTTATCAAAAGATCCCAGTCTAAAATTTTTTGTAGGGATTCCTTGATGTTCACTCATGGCTCTCATCATTAATGGTGTTCCAAATGTAGAAAAAACTTTCTTAGTTTCTGCCAAATGTTTGGCAAAAGGGGCTGACGTTTCTCTAAACTTCTTAAGATCGTGAATTTTTACCTTTGACTCTTTTGTAGGGATTATAACAATAGCTTTGATACCTTTTGTACCCATGACTGCTCCTAATCCACCACGAGCAGCGTGTCTACTTGGGTAACCCTCTAAGTCGTTGGCAGCAACGCTCGCTGAGCGCATTTTATGTTCGCCTGTAGGTCCAATAGAATAAATCCCTATAGTTTCACCATACGCATCTCTCAATAGTTGATGTAATTCGTAATTACCTAAACCCTTATATTCCTTACCAGGAAGCAACTTAATTCCACTCTCGTTAATTAAGATAATTCTTAATTCTGATGATATTTCCTCTAAAACTATAGCTCTTATACCGTACTTGGCGAGCATGAGTGAAGGTCTGCCTCCTACATTTGCTTCCTTTATACCGTTTGTCAATGGACTTTTACCACCGACTGAGGTGCGAGCAGAATTTGGAAATGGACTTCCCGTAAGTATCCCATTTGCCAAAATAAGTTTATTTTCTGGTCCAAGAGGATCACATCTGGGAGGAACTTCATCGTGAACGATTTGTGAAGTTAGGCCTCGAGCTCCTAATAAATAATATTTTGAATCGTTAGTTATCTCTTCGTAATCGATTTTCTGAGATTTTACATTGATTCTAACAATTTGCATAAGTAAAATAAAATACGAAATTATTTTACCTTTACTCCTTCATGTTGGGATATTAAAAAAAAATTAGAATTTATCATAATGCACAATTTCTTCAAGAGGTTTACGATCCACAACTTCTCCTTTTTCTTTAATAGGATATCCTAATGGAGTTAATGCTAAAACTCTGAATTTTTCTGGTATACCAAGAACTTCTTGTACTTTGGATTCATTGAACCAACCAATCCAACAAGTAGCTAAACCCTCAGCGGTTGCCGCTAAAATTAAATGTTCAAAGCAGATTCCACAATCTAAGGGAAAATATTTTATTCCATTAGAATTTCTTCCTGATCCAGACTCAGAAATAATACCTACGATAAACATGGGAGCTTCAACGAATTTTTTTTCTTGATCAACTGCGTTCCATACTCTTTTTACAGTTACAGTGTCTTTAACGACAATATATTCCATTCCTTGTTTATTACCCCAGGTTGGAGCTAATCTAGCAGCTTCTAAAATTCGTTTAACCTTATCATCTTCAGGCATATCGTGCTTATACACCCTATAGCTTCTTCTTTTTCTCACAACATCGTAAAAATCCATTATACAAACCAAATTTAGTAATTTTCTTATTTATATTAAGTAAGGCAAAAATCTAAAACTTTATCGTTTTTGAGTATATATTGATAGAGATGACTATTTTTCTATTAGTTGCTTCCCATTTTATTCCCCCCTCGTATTGACTCTAAATTTCGAGACAAAGATTTATAAATGCAGATTGGATATAAGGATATTATTACATAATTAAAGTCGTAACATCATCTAATTTTTATGTAATTTTATGTAATTTTATGTAATTTTATGGTTAGATGGCAATGTTAATGATAATGATATATTTTTTGTGATTTACTATGAATAGCAATTACCGTGATCTAATTAAAACTAAAGATGTTGATCAAGATAATTTGCCGTCTGCTAAAAATGTCGATTGTTGTACTAAACCATCCATAGAAGAACGCGATGGAAATAAGGTTTGTCTCAATTGTGGTATGATAAAAGAGCGAACTTATGTAGGTAACGAGAGAAGGGCCTACACTGTAGAAGAAATACAAAATCGAAGAAGAACCGAACCTCGTTGGCGAGATTTTGGTCCAAGAACAATGCTCCCAACCACAAAAACCGATTCAAAAGGCAAATCAATAGGTCCCAAAGAACAAGCGTTATTTTCACGTTTATCTAAAATACAAAACTCGTTAATCTCTAGCATAGAGAGAAACTTCTGGGAAGCCAAACCCAAATTAAAAATGTTAACTTCAAAATTAAACATTCCAGAATACATCTCAGAAACTGCCTGGAAGATTTATAGCATTGTCGCTAAGAAGAAGTTAACAATGGGAAGATCAATTAATGGTTTCATAGCAGGTTCTTTATACGCAGCGATTAGAGTTCATGACTTTCCACGATTATTAGACGAAGTGTGTGAGGCTTCTTTAACTCCTAGAAGAACTGTCCATAAAAGTTTAGCTATGATTATAAGAGAAGTATTACCTCAATTAGGGTTGAGATATCAACCTATAACGGCTGAAAGCTTAGTTTTTAGATTTGGAAACGAATTAGCCTTGCCTATGAAAATTCAAAAGATTGCCATCGATATGTTAAGAACGGCATCCCAAAACGGTTTGGCACGAACAGGGAAGGACCCTAAAGGATTAGCAGCAGCGTGTATCTATATCGCAGCAAAGGATGGGGCAATAAGAAAAACTCAGTCTATTGTAGCTGAAATTGCGAAGATAACAGAAGTCACTTTACGTAGCCGAGCCAAACAAATCAAAAATAAACTAGGGTAAAGGATTTCACAGATCGAGCAGATTATCTTAAGTTTTTTAACTTTTTCTTTTTTTATTATAAGAAACTGAACAGTAAAATTGATGCTAAGCTTTATTTATTAGAGGATTCTTCCTCTTGGATAAGTAGCATCCATTTAAGACCAACTCCACCGAAGATTAAACCCGAGGTTAAGAAACAACTAACAAGAACAGTGAAATACATCCACATTATAGCTCCCATTAGGGGTGTGTAGTCGGGTGAATATTGAGCATTTTGAAGCGTGATATAAGTTATGCCTGTATCGATATATCTATTGCCTAATAAAACTATGAAATTCATAGTGATAAAACCGCCAATAATTAGAAACAAACCTATAAGCAATAAAAATTTAGCAAGAATTTCATCTTCGAGGATGTTTTTATTAGCGACTTTAAAAATTGAGTATGATAACACAATAAAGCCGCAAAAAACACAGAGTAAAATGATCCATAATAGCGCTGCATGAGGAGTCATAAAACCAGATTGAAAAATTAGCGTTAGAATATTAAATTGCTGGCTATCTAGAGTAACATTAATGATTGTACTTAACAAAATGAGGTCAAGTAATCCAACTAAGGAAAGAATGAGAATGCTAATACTAAAGATTTTTAACCATTTAATTACGACTTTACGCTCCATAACTAATCGCTTGTTTTTTTCTCAATATATTGTATACTCATTATTTTCTTTTAAATCTTTTATATAATATTTAATTTGATGGCTTTTTTATGCTACATTTATAAATTAAAGATTAATACTTTTTTTGAATAGATGTGATAGATTTTAATTAGGTCAATTAATTGTGATCTTCTTGAATGACAATAATAAAAAAATAGCAGATTGTGAACACAAAAATATAAAACAAGATGCCGGATATTTTGTCTGCCAAGATTGTGGTTTAATAGATAAAGACCAAATCGCTTTTGAAAGAGTTCCGCTACATGACTTTTATTCTGAATCTCATTTAGATTACGAAAGAAAAATAAAAATAAGCGACTCAAGAGCTATTCAGAATCCAAAAACGAGAGCTCGTTTTGAACAAATTAAAACCCTGTCCAAATGGTTTAAAGATTCTCAGAGCAGTTTTACGGAGCAAAAAAAAACTATTTCCGTATTACAAAGTTATGGCATTGGATTAAATCTTGACAATGTTAAATACAATGAAATAAAGGACAAGTACATTCGATATAACAAATACCATAGACAGACTTACGAAAATATGGTAATTATCTTTCTTGCAATCATTTGGATGGAAATAAAGGAAACCACAAATGTGAGGATTGAAGACTTTATCAAAGCGTCTAAAGAGTTAGGACATAAAATAAACAAAAAGATGCTCAACAATGCAATGCTAAAAGTTAAAAGAACGGATAAAAGGTTAAAGGGTTATAAAAACGCTATAAATCTAGAAGAAGAGATAAAAAAT
>JAGXNZ010000101.1 GCA_019894655.1 Promethearchaeota archaeon
AAGTGGAAATATTCCTTGGTGGTATTAGCATGAAATATAAAACCAAATCGCCTCCCTTATCAAAAATTAAAATCCATATACTCCAAGATGTTTTATAAAATTTTTTATATTTTTGTAAACAACATAATAATATAAAATAAAAGGCAAAATGTAAGGAAAATGAATGAAGAAAATGTGAAAAATGTTATTGAACTCTTGAAACTTGCTAAACTTGGAGAGCGTGTAAAAGAAGAAGAACAAAAGGAAAAACCTGAAATTGAGGCAGTAAAATTTACTTTACCTGATACCCTGACTACGATTCAACCTCTGATAACTGTTGACGGCTCTTATTGTTTTTTATTTTCTTTTTTAGGAGCAGAGACATGGATTGTGTTATTTAGAATTGCTATTACAGAATATTATATAGAAATAAAGAATAACAAAATTCATTATTGCATAAATACAGCCCCATTAATTTACGACCGTCTTGATTTACTCAGTTTTAATAAAACAGTATTATCTTTTCAACCTCCTGTTTTTTCTATTGTTGCAGATATCGCAAGTAGGTTTCAAGACAGAAAAGCTCAGATATTTGCCTCAAACATCATGACATATTTAGAAGATAAAACTTTAGAAAAAATTTCAGCAACCAGAAATAATTGTATTCTTATTAAAGACGGAGCTCTCCTAACATTTAAAGAGTTAAATCGTGGTGAAATATATAAAGAAATCTTAGTTAATTGCCGTATGAACAATATTTTACTTGCTGGAGTCTCGAAATCCACAAGTACTCATCTTTTAGGAAATGTATATACAGATGATTTTTTTCTAAAAAAGTACTATAATAAAACATTCCCAGATTTAACATATGTATACATCCCAGAAGAATTATTAGAGCAACAAACAAAGTTTGATGTTTGGGGCGATATTCATTTTGCTAAGTTCCATAAGGATGCGGTAAAATGGTTTCGAGTGGATATAGACCGAAATATCTTAGATAAAGATTCTTTTTTTTCCTCAATCGCGGCCTATTCTATGGTCCACCTACTACCAGGATATCCTATTGGTCTCATGGAAACCCATAAACTAGCAAAAAGTGTGAGGGATTTAAAGAACTATTATGAAGTTGGGCTATTAAGAGAATTACGAGGACTTGGGCTACGCTCAGAAGATATTTTGGAAGGAGCTGTTGATATGAATGGGAGAGAATTTAATTCTTTCCATGAAATTTTGGATCAAATTTCACGATAATAAATATAATTTTATATGGAGTCAAAAATGTCAGAAAAAAAAGTTATTGAAATTGAATTAGAAGAATTAGAAAGCGAAATAAGGCACGATAAGATTGGGGAAGTCTGTTATGCGGATACAGGCCCTCCAAGTAGTGTTATTACATTAAAAGTGCAACATCGTCCTGATGATTTACGTTTAGGGCAACCGTTAGTTATAGAATCTGATAAATATCTATATTATTCCTTAATTACAAGACTCTATTATTCTGGTAATGATTTGGCAGAAAAATTTGCTAATACCCCTTTTACGGGGCTCCTACCTCCATCCCAAATAGAAGGAATACGGGGAAAAGAATTTTATGGACTTGCTGATCTCATGTGTCTTCGCATATTACCTAATAAAATACGAGATGAGTTGGAATATCGAGAATTTATGAGAGGTTTTGACACAATACCACCAATTTTTTCAATAGGAAGAGAGGTAACCGAGGATGAGATCAACCATATTTATCAAGTTTCTGAATATTCTGATGCCATTGGTACATTAAGAGGATTTGAATATGAAGTACCTATTGATTTTAAATTATTAGTAGAAAAACCGTTTGGTCTTTTTGGGAGAACAGGGATCGGGAAATCTATATTAAATAAGATCATATGCCTTTACATTTTAAAGCACAATACATCTCAACTTGTTTTGTTTGATATGCAGGGGGAATATGGATTAGTTTCTCGTGCGGACAATACCAAAGGACTTGCCTTCTATTTCTTAGAAAAAATCCAGATTTATCGCCTTAGTGAAATAGAGAAAAGTGAAAAAGTGATAGATGGAGCCGAACGATTTTTCATTTATAAAGAAAATATCAATTCAAACGATGTTATTGCAAGCGCACAGAACCTAAATGAACCATCTGTGAATGTTTTATTTCAAATAGAAAATTTGATGAAAAGAAAAAGAATTAAATTTGATAATTTATTGGATGCAATACAAAACATTGATCCAACTGAATTTGAAATTCACCCATTGTCTTTAAGAGCCTTACAAAATAGAATAGTTCCATTTAAAAGATATGAATTCTTAGAAACAAGGAATAGTACAGACCGAAAAGATAGCTTAGAGCATATGTTTGATAAAATACTGGAAGGCAAATCAATTGTGGTGGATTTTGCTAAATATGGTACAAATACTCATTTGTATCTCTTTATAGCAAATATGATTACTCGAAGGTTATATAATATGTATTCTGCAAAAGAGGATGAGAGTAAACTACCCCCCCTTGTAGTAGTTGTAGAAGAAGCACATAAATTTCTTAAATCAAGTATTATACGACATACCATTTTTGACCGGATTGCCAGAGAAACAAGAAAATTCCAGTTAACTATGGCCGTTGTAGATCAAAGACCATCTCAAATCGATGAAGAAGTATATTCACAAATTGCAAATACTTTTGTAATGCATATGACCGATGATAAAGATATTAAACGTGTTGTACAAACACTACCAGACTCAAAGAAATGGCGTGGGGTAATATCTGGTCTTCAAAAAAGAGAAAGTTTCGTTCGAGGGGATGCTGTAGCTGTACCTTCAATCGTTAAAGTACTTGATTATAAAAATGAGGTATTGTTGAGAAACAAGCTTGGATTAGTAAAAACTACAGCAGAAAAGATTAATGAAATGAAAGGTAAAGACTTAACAGTATTAGAGGATGACTAAAAAGTGACAAAGATCTTTTTTATCGGAGATACTCATTTCGGAAAATCGTATCCCTATCGCAAGAATTATACATTAAACATCTCTGAGAGAAATTTAGATGTAATTGATAACTGTGAAAAAATAATTCAAGCTGCTATACAAGAGAATGCTGATTATGTAATATTTTTAGGGGATTTATATGATAGAAAAATAATTTCTCCTACAATTAGGAAAATAGTGAGAGAAAAAATTTTTATTCCCCTTAATGAGCATAAAATTAAAACAGTAATAATTGGAGGAAATCATGATTCAGCCAGAAATCCAAAAAGGGGAGTGGATATTCAAGAATTATCCAATTTTTCAAATGTAGATGTTTTTACAAATCTCCGCTCTCAAGTAATCGCTTTAGATAATCTCAAATTAGGACTTCTATTTTTACCCTATATTCGTTCTGATGTTCTAGTAAATGTCGCAAAGGAAAAGCGATTATTTACAGATGACGAATCGGAAGGAACTGATAATTACATTTTAGCTCAAACAATTTTTCAAAAATATATTGAATACATATGTGAGAACCAACTAAAAGATTGCGATAAGCGAATTTTAATAGGGCATTATTATTTAGATGGAGCAAAGATTCGAGAAAGTAATAATCCGACTGCAATCTATGGTGAATTTAAGTTTACTAAAAGTA
>JAGXNZ010000102.1 GCA_019894655.1 Promethearchaeota archaeon
AACTGTTGTCTTAGTTTGCGAGAAGTGTGGGCTTCTTGCTGTTTATGATAGAAACAGAGATAAGAGGTATTGTCCGGTATGTGGGGAAGGAACGGTTATATCTAAAGTTGTATGCTCTTATGCATTTAAACTACTTCTCCAAGAAATGATGTCTCTTGGATTAGCTCCTAGGCTCAAGTTAAAAGAAAAAATTTAGATAAATTATCTATTTTATCGGCTAAACAAAGAAGCTTTAGTCACTATTATCTTAATAAAAAAAAATTAAAAAAATTAAAGTCCAAACCCTAAGAAGTTATAAAGCTCTGGTATCATAGTATAGAGAAGGAATAGGAGAAACAGTGTCAATAGGGCTATCCATACAGCCTGATCCCACGGAATACTGATGAGAAATTTAGCTAATACTAATATTATTAGAAATCCAATGATTGGTGTTAACTGAGTTAAATAGTTTGAACCACTAAAAGCTACTAAGCCACCTATTACTCCTAGCACGTTATTTATAGCTCCCAGAATTATTGGTATTATCAAAACAAAGATAAATGCTAAGATGACTATCACAAATTTTTTATCGGAAGCTTTAGTTTTTGATGCTATAAGTAATACCGAAATGTAAAGGATTATTGCGACAATGACAGTTGCTATAATTAACCATAGAATAAACAATAAAGTACTTTCCCATTGAAATAACATTTTTAACGCTCCAATTAAATAATTAAGTATGTTTATTTTTTAAATTAAGAAAAACATATTCTCCTTCTTTTATAAATATTTATTAAATATAATATTGATTTTTCACGAAATAGGGTTTAACTCGTTACATTATTTAAAAGCGTATTAGTATTAGAAGAAGGTTAACCCTCAACTACGCCAAGCAGAATTATATCCCAAATGTAATAAGGAAGAAGTGCAAAGAAAAGCCCAACAATACCGCAGAAATACTGATTGATATAATAGAGAGTTTAATGGATATTTCTCTGCCGTATCTAGTATAGACGACCAAAGTAGTCAAAGCTATTAATCCAATTACGAGAAAAATCCACGCTAATATCCATATTGTTAATGAGGGAACTTGAAACCCGTTGATTTGTAGGAGAATAAATAACATTAAAAATCGTATTATTTTTTTTATAGTTTGAGTAAGATCTTATAATTTATTTTTTTTTAACTTTATCAATCTGAATTTAAATGTGTCAACGAAGGGAAGATAAAAATAAAAGTTAATTTGTTTTAGCAGAATAAAATACATTTTTTGCTTTCTTAAGGTAAGAGATAAGATAAGGCATGCCATTAAATTTTATTTTAAGGAATATCAGCAACTCTTGAAACTCATACTTTCTATGGAGAATTCCACTTCTGAGAAGAGAAAGCGTGAATAACACGTAATTTTTTCTAATTAGTTCGAATCTTTTAGAAAATTTATTTGTTGTCCTATAATTTATAGATTCCTTCATGAAATTAAGCATGGATGTCTGTATATCGTTATCCAATAACAATTTATCAATTTGTAACGAAATGTTATGAACTGACGTCAGATAATACCGTTTACTGAACAAAATGCACAAATAGAATCCAAATTTAAATACCGCTTTTGTAAATTCTCTCATGGCTTGTGCTGAATTCTCACGAATTTGGGTCGATTTTAGACTTTTATCCAAATGATAAAGACTTCTAGCTAAAATATCGTCATAATCAAAATCAAAATTAAAAGGGTCTGGAACTTGCTCTCTAATGTCTTTTCCGTATATAAGGTGAGAATTTTCTTTAAATTTTAAATCCATTAGACTCCATTCATAATTTGCGAAGGATTCCTGAACGAAAATCTTTTTAGATTTTAGTCCTTGAATAGTGTTATATCCTATCCATACATTGTGGTTATTAAATTTTCTAACTTCGTAACGAACATCGGTCCAATCGAGTTTCGTAATTTTATCCAAGGTAGATACTATTACAATTACATCAATATCAGTATTTCTCCAATCAGATGGGAGATTTTTATCAAAATAACTACCAATGCCAAAGATGCTAATAACATTGCCTTTTAAAATGGTCTGTAAATATCTAACGATACTTGAAGTTATATTGTCTACGGTTTTGATTTTATTCACTACTTATTGAAAAAATTAAAATTTGAGGATAGATTCTAATTATATTATTATATTTAGATTTATATTAATAAAGAAATAAATGGTTGATTTAAAAATGCATTTTTTAAGCGAACTAGTTAAAAAACCCATTTTAGAAGATCCTTTTGAACAGCACTTGAACATCCATCGCCATTTTTACCGGTATTCTAAGGGGGTTTTTATTGGCCCTGCTTTAAAAATCTCTAAAACTAAAGTAAAAATCACCATGAAAGGTGCGCACGAATACGAAGATTTAATTTTAGAAACAGTTACAAACGCAATTTCTAATCCTCAGGAGAATTTCGAAATTACTGGAAAATTGATTACTAGCAGCGACATAACCAATATCATATCAGAATTAGGCTTAAACTGGGTTTTAAAAAAATCCACGAGTAAAACAAAAAATTATAAAGCAGATATCGTCGATCAAATAAATAAGGATTTGTTGCTCAAAAGTATTGATACATTTCGAGAAAAATGTTATTTACTTTTATCGTATAACAGAAATGCAAATTGTAAAGTTACCACGAAAAAAAATATACCTCAACCATCGAAAAAAAAAGTAGACGAAGACGATGTAAGCAAAAGAATACAGTTTTGTACTGGAATGCTCAGTAATACAGACGCTAACCTCGAAATGCTTTTAGATTTAGCAGCCCCTGATTTCCAATCAGAACTTCCTAATAATTGGAAGTCATTTACAATACTTAACAATTATAAAATAGACCAAATCGTGATTCCAACAAACGTAAAAGATTCTCGATTGGTAAGGATCATGGCGATAAGAAAAGGCAAGATGATGCGGTCACTTGAGATTGATGGCGATCTTATCGAAAAACAGTATTCTATCGTAGTATAATGGAATGGGCCCTGAGGTCCTTTTTAATGCATTCCACAAAATTTAACTTTTATAAAAAACTGAAATTTATAATAAATAGTGAACTCATAGGAGATAGAACAAAATGAAGGAGTTAAGCACATTATTAAGGTCCTTTTTATTCGTTATAGGTGGAGATATCGCTATCGAGGTTGGGATAGAATTATTGAATTCTGAAGAAATGGATATCACAGATGAAGGAATAACGGAAAACATTAAAGAGCGTATAAAAGATGCAGATCCAGCAATAGTTTTTGAAGAAAACGGTGTTGAAGTTTTAAAATTAAATACCGTTCGTAAAACGCTCTACAAGTTGTATAGTGGGAAACTCGCTCAATTTAGGAGGATACGCGATAAATCTACAGGTTGGTTTATCTATTATTGGTGGCACGAATTTGACTTATTTGACGAAATACTAATGGAAAAGAAGAGAACAATTGAAGCAAAACTAAGGGAAAGGTTAAAGTTCGAGGAAAACAATTACTTTTTTGTGTGTAAGAATTGTCAAGATTCGACTTTCAAATTTAACTTTGACTCGGCTTTTGACTTAAATTTTAAGTGCCCCAATTGTAGTGGTCCATTAGAAGCTCAAGACAACCAAAAATTGATTCAATTTCTAAAAGAAAAAATTGTATTAATTGAAAACACTGATTTATCAGTTAATTAGATAGAATTAGATTTTCTTCAGAACCCTAAATTTAATCTTTCCATGCTAAAACCAATATACTAAACTTAAATTATTTAACAAATTATTTGCGATTTCTGGACATTTGATGCTGTTAGATTGTCACTTTTTTCTTCTCTTCACGACAGCAATATCCCCTAAAGAAGAACTACTAGATTTCTTCATATACTTGTCCTGCGTGATACTCGGCTCTATTTCGTCTACTTTCTTGACTAAAGTAATTTCATACACTTGTTCAATTATCTTGGCCAATTTAATAGTGGGTTTAACTTTTCCTGCTTCGATTCTCCGAAGTAAGGAGGGTTTTTCATTTAATTTTTGAGCAAATTGATCTTGATTCAATCCCCGGGAGTTGCGAGCGTTTCTAATCCGAGTAAAGTAATCAGCCACTATCTCTAAACCGTCGTCAATTTCTCTATTATACACCTTTTTCTTGGCAGCATATTTAGGTTTAGGATAGTTCTGCTTGACTTTATCAGTAGCTCTAGGGAGATTTTTGATTTTAACACCGTAC
>JAGXNZ010000103.1 GCA_019894655.1 Promethearchaeota archaeon
TATTCCCTACAAGAGATTCCCCAACTTTTAATCTAAAATCTGATATCTTTTGAGGTGTTACGCCCACTGCGTAAAAGCGACTTGTTAGTTCTTTCTCACCAATTTCGAACTTAATTTCTTTCTTTTCGATATATCCTAACTTCTCAAGTTCAACTCGAAATTCGTCTTGAAGCTCGTACGATAGAGTATCTCCAATAATGATAGGTCGCCTTGTTGTTCCTACTGGAACTCCCATCATATTTAAGCACTCTTTAACACCTAAAGCGCCAGAATTGATTAACATGCGAGCTAATTTTTGAACTTTCTTTTGTAGAGTTTGAGCTTCTTTTAACTGATTATTTTTTACGTGATCATAAATTTCGAGCCACACTTTTGGAATAACATTAGCTGAACCAAGTATACAACCCGCTGCTCCTCCTGCTAAAGCGCCTAACACATTTTCGTCCCACCCAATCAAAACAGAGATTTTATCGCTTACTTTTTCCAATAATGCAGAAAAGTACTTGTAATCACCGCTAGAATCTTTAATTGCGATAAAATTTTCGATATCAATTAAATCTTCTACAACTGTCCAGGGCAATTCTAAACCGGTGCAAGCTGGAATGTTGTACAACACTAACGGAATATCCGTTTTTTCAGCTATCGTGAAGTAATGATCGTATAATCCCTTTGCCTTAGGTTTTAAATAGTATGGTGTTACTATTATAGCAGCATCGGCCCCAATATCTGTTGCAGCTTTGGTAGCGTCTATAACTAATTTTGTCCCTGTCTCTCCTGTTCCCGCAATTACTGGAACTCTTCCATTCGTTTCGTCTACGACGATTTCTATAACCCTCAATCGCTCCTCAAACGTCATATTGACGAACTCTCCGGTCGTTCCTACAGGTACAAGTCCCGTAACGCCTTTTTCTATGAGATAATTAACTAAATTTCTTAGATTTTCTTCGTTAATTGATTCGTCATCTTTATTGAAAGGAGTTACTAACGCCGGCATAACTCCAGTTGGTCTAAAATCAAATTTTCCCATTTTAACATAACCTCCAATAATTAGTCTCGGTGATGTAAATTTTTAGCAGCTATAAAAGTTAACCCGTTTTCAGTTAGTGCTTTAGCTGTAGTATTAACAGCATCATATCGATCAAGTAGGTTTATGCGTAATGCCTCCCATATCCCTGCTTCATTAATTTCTTCTTTAGTCATGAAATATTCGAGGATATCTGTAGGATGTTCCCTTTTTTCGTCAACTTCTACATTAGCTCCCTCATGTTTGGCACTTAAATTTTTTACTTTCTTAGCTAATTCCATTAATTCGTCTCGACGGTCGTAAGGTTGCCTTACAATACTTTTCCATGTTTCTGTAATGTGATGCTCAAGCCTTACAACATCTTCGAATCCAAATGGTTTTCTTATATATGCTGCCATTTCAAGGGTTTCATTATTAACTGAATTAGCTAAGTTAAAACCGATCAAAGGACTCGTACCATCCTCTCGTGCAAACAATTTAGCAGTTAATAAAGTCCAAAGACAAGAATAAGGATTATCATTACCCATGTATACACTTATTTTAAATTCGTTATTGATACCAAGCTTATGGATAAAATACCCCAATAGAACAGTGCCCGGATTTACATTAAGAACTTGTTTGATGCCATAATTAGTGTAATAGTAAAGAAACTCGTCAATCCATTTCAACGCAAAATTATTTGGTTGTCCAACACCTCCAAAATACCCCGTAATCGTATCGGGACCTCCAAGATGTACGTTCACGGGCATACCATCTGGTCCAGGGGCTGTTCCTTTTGTATCAAGAGTCTCAACCCATGTTGCACCGATGATTTGCATTGCTGCTGCCATAGCTAGTAAATCTCCGTCCTCTTCCTGTTCTTTCATATATCGTACGCGAATGATTCTACCAGGTACTAACTTTTGATTTTCAACAGCGTCTCTTACCATATCCATCAAAAAAGGAAAGTATTGACACGAAGAAAGTTCTAATGTTATAGCAAAGTCTTCGTTGAAAGTCATTTCAGACGCTTTGTCGCCTAAAATCTTTTTTCTATAATCTGCTATACTAATAAAGGAATTATTATCGCGCTGAGAAATTAACCACTCAATATCACTAACATATTCTGGTTTCTTCTTTTTTAACTTTTCGAGTAGGTTTTCTATTTTACTCGCTTCTTCTGCTTTTTTATTAATCTCTTCTACTCCGCCATATTTATCTACGATAGCTAAGAGATCGTTTATTAATGGATTTTTTTCATCGAGAAGAAAATCGTTTACCGCTTTTAATGCGGTGTCTGGAATTTTTAATTTTTTTCTAATGTCTTTCATTTTACAGTTAAACCTTTTTTATTTATTTTTTTATTTCATAGATTTAGAATTCTACCCAAAGAATTCCCATCCTTCCAACTTTCATTGGAAGAGACCACAAAATTAAACAAGTTTCAGTATATTATAAATTTATTTGTATATAACCAAAAAGTTTTAACTAAATCCAAAACTGATACTTTAAAGGATAAAATAACTAAA
>JAGXNZ010000104.1 GCA_019894655.1 Promethearchaeota archaeon
CTTCTGCGGCTGCTCTTCCTACATCAGGATTACCTCCAGCACCTAATCCCCTTGTTAAATTTTTTCCAATTAACAATTTTATATGAGATTCTACACTTTCTAAATGCTGGAGATCTGTATTTACAGCCACACATTTTGCCCCTTGAATTCCTATTTTCATTAATCGATTGATAGTATTGTTACCAGCTCCCCCGCATCCAACTATTTTAATATTCGCGTAGCCAAAATTTTCTCGTGGTGGCCTTATCACTTCTCTTTTTTTAGCATTCCTTATTAAAGATTCCATTAAAAACGACGCATTGTTATATTTTCGTTATAGAAATAATATTAATGAAAAATTAGAATGAATATAATATTCACATATTACGCACACATCAATACCTATGGCGTTATTTTAGAGAAAAATCGTGGTGGACTATTGGATCGAAAATTTGAGTAATATTTCCATCTTCTATTAAAGAGATTTCTGGGAGAAGATAAGGAAACCGATTTGAAAAGGTTAAACAATATGCCCCTACATTAGTAATCATTACAATATCTCCTTCATTTAATTCTTTTGTGAAAAAGTAATTTTTAGCCAAGACATCTTGATCGGTCGGGACAATTCCAGCAAATGAGGTTTTGTATTTATGAGGGTCATTTATTCGAGATACATTGTAAAACCTTAAAGAAGCTTTTGCGAACTTGGGGCATATATGATTACCAATATTTAAAAAAATCCATCTATCTTTATACACTTTTATAACTTTTGCCATAAGTATCCCAGCATCCCCAACAAAATAACGTCCTGGCTCAAAATAGATGTTCTTAAATTTAATATCAAAATTCGTTAAAATTAACTTTATTTTTTTAGCTATTTCAATCAATTGGTGCTCGGGCATAATAGCTGCTTCAGGAAAACCGCCTCCTAAATTGATATTTTCGATTCTTAATCCTGCCTTTAATAATTTTTTAATTTTTTCTAGCACACTTCTTAGATTATGTCTAAATTGCTCAAAGTTATTCATTTGAGTAGAATAATGAGATAGTATTGTTGTTATTTTAACATTTTTACATTCATTTTTTATTTTTTTTAGTGTCGTAAGCTCAAATTCATCAAGATCGGTTCCTAACCTGCTTCCAAACTTCTGAGTATTTACTCTAAGGCAAATTTCTTGAATCTTTTCGTATCTTTTAGCAATGGAGTTGATTAGAATTATGTCGTTCAAGTTGTAAACGACTATTTCCTTTATGTTTTCCGTGATACATTTTTCAATAAGTTCTTGAGGTAAATATGGCCCACCTACAATAATTTTTTCAGCCGGAAATTGTAGCTTTAACGCTAATTTTAGTTCAGGTAGCCCTATTAATTCAGCACCTATACCTTCAGACCGGACGATTCTGCAAATATCGGGCAAAAAATTAGCTTTGAAAGAATAGAAACATTGGAAGTTATCAAACACTGACTGGAATGCTCGACAAAAAGAGTTAATATTGTTTTTTACTCTATTTGCTAAAAAAATCATAAACGGGGTTGTGTGCTTTTTTAAAATTTCACTTACTAAAATATCACCAATCAATAACTTGCCTTCTTTTTTTATCAAATAGGGATTTCCTGATAATTTTTTCAATTTGTTCACCTCATTTATGAATTAATTCCCTGTAAAGCTGATGGGTTTTTTTTGCTACATCATACCAAGAAAGGCTTTTTTGTACTTTTCTTTTACCTTCTTGTCCCATATCATTACTAAAACGCTCGTTTTTCAGGAGTGTTACAACTTTGCTAGCAATATCCTCATAATTGTTAAATTCAACAAGTAGGCCATCTATGTTATTCCTAACAACTTCAGGAGTCGCTCCAATATTCGCCCCAATTACAGGCTTACCTGAAGCCCAAGCTTCCAAATAAGCAATTCCGTAAGCGTCGCTTCTACTTGGCATCAGAAAAATGTCTGTTTCCCTAAACGCTGCTATTTTTTTTGGATCGTAATATCCATTTAAATTATCTGGAGTAAAGTTTATTATCCGTGCGCTGATAATATTTCGAAGATTAGAAAGTTCTCTATTGAAAGCAATTGTGGAAGGACCGATAAAGACAAAATAAACCTTAGGGAAAGTTCTCAATATGCTAGGAATTGCCTTTAAGATAGAGATAGCTCCTTTTTCATAGTTTTTATAACCACAAAATAATACCATCTTATAGTCTACTTCATTTGGCTTAAAATATTTTCGTTTAAAGCGAAATTTATGGTTAATTTGTTCTGAAGATTGACTAAATTTCTTGAAATTTACTCCCATTGAAATAACTTTTATTTTGCTTTCTGAAATGCCTAATTTTTCCGTTAACACATTTTTTTCTAGATTTGTACAAGCGATTATCGTATCAAACTTATTAAGGGCCTCAACAAGGTATTTGTTATGATACCGTGGATTTGAAAAATGGAAAAAGGGAGTACAGACAGTTGGTTTATTTAATATTTTCCCTAGCATTAATGTAATTAATAGGTTGAAGTAGGGAAAAAAAGTCGTATGAACTAAATCAAAAGAATTATTTGTTGGTAATTTTATATTTTCAATTAAACTATCCAGATACGGTCCGTTTTTTAAGAATTCAGTTAAACATTTATCTGACAATTGTAATGTCTCGTAAAATGAAAGATTTTTAATCTTGTGAAGTTTTTCATCAATGTCTACATGGTAATTAATTGGATAACGAGTAATTTTTAAGTTGTTAATGCGATCATAATTTTTATTTTCAGGGTTTATAATTTTACCGTCAGCATGCCTTAAACCTCTAAAATCTATTGCTGTGGAAGTGTAAACATCAACTGTATAGTTGTATTTCGAATTCATAATTTCTGCTATGCTTTGGAGGTAAAATTCTGCACCTGAAATGGCGGGGAAATATCTTGTTGGAAAATATAAAATATGGTACAACCTTAAGATCCTTTTTATTTATCAATTATAATTAATATATGATAATCAAATGTCAAAAGATTTATTATTTGATATATCTTTGATGGCTGAAAAGAAAGGCGTTATTGATGAAGAATTGTTGAATTTCATAGATATGAATTTTCCTGACAAAGTCGACAAGGTATTAAAAGTAATAAAAAGACGTATAACAAAATATACCTTTAGCCCTTCGGGGAGAGTTGTTTGGATAGCTTTGGGAGAAAATGACGAATATTTATTATATCCAAAATTGTACTGTTCTTGCCAAGACTTTTATAAAGCCGTAGTAATACAGAGAAAAAGAATGTTTTGTAAACATTTATTGGCTCAAGTAATTTGTGAATATTTACCTGATTTTAGAGAAGTTGAACTGAAAGATGATGAATTTAATGAATTTATTGATGATTTAAATTTAAAATTTTAAAATCTCTGCATTTTTAATCGATTTCATAATCAACTCCTCAATATTTACTCTTTTTTCTGAATTGAGGACCTCATCAAGTTTCGCATGAGTTTCAGGATATTGAGGGTTAAAATTGCATCCCGCTGAGGGTTCAGAAGAGGCTTGATAGGATCCTATTCGCTTGTTTAAATCGATTACTTCTTGTTTATCGCATCCAATTAACGGTCTTAACATTACACAACCAGAGATAATGCTATTGTAGGCATATAAATTGTCTAGAGTCTGACTTGCTTGTTCTCCTAAAATATCACCAGTTACAATAATATTGGTTTGAATTAATTCTCCTAAATTCTTAGCTATTCTTAGCATTAGTCGCTTGCATAAAACACATGTTAATTTTCGGTCGCAGAATTCTTTAAAAACATCTAAGTTATTGTCGTGATAAATAAAATATATTAAAACTTCGGAATCTACATATTTTTTTAAGATGCTGACAATCTTAATAATTTTTTTCTTCATAGAATTATCTACATCGTCTGCTGTTAAAAAAGACAAAAAGGTGGGAACAAAATTTTTCCTTATCATTAAAAATGCTGCTATTGGACTATCCAAACCTCCTGAGAGTAAAGATATAAATTTTTTCATAATAAAACTCAATTTTTATTTAGTCGTTAATTCTTCCCTTTCCCATTCTTTCAAGTATTTATTGAAATCCTCTAAACTTATTTGTCTAGATATTTTAATTTTGTTTTTAAATTCAAGTTGCTTAATTTTCAACATTAATTTTTTATTTTTTTTTAAATGGTTTTGAGCATTTGGATATTCGTTTTTAAAAATTTCTTTCATAGTCGAGAAACTAGCGTTTTTTAATAGATCGTATTGGTTATTTACATAATGGCATAAGGGATCAACGCTAATTTGAAAATTAAAAGCATCTATTTGTTTCAAAGCCAATGGATATGCTTTGCATGCTAATGGTTTTGTATCATGAACTGTACAACCATAAATATTATCATAGAAAGGACATCCATTAGTTTTTTTGTCGAATAATATTTTGTAAGTTACAATTAATATTTTTTTATTTAAAATATCAGGAAAAACTAAATCTTCTATAATCTTGAAAGCAATTCCTCGTTTTTTAGCTATTTCGATTAAGAGATTCACCTCTTCAGGATACAAGGGGATTTTTTTCTTGTATTCAATTTCGTGGCAGCAGTTTCCACATTTCAGACATTTATAACTTTGTTCAGTCACATTAAAAGGATTTTAAAAAATAAATTTAATATTGACGGTACGAAATCCGATATATCTAATGATACTTTAGAAAATAAAATTTTTGTGATATTATGAATATATTACTTTTACGGTAAACTATGTGTCTATTAGGATAACACATTGATTTTAAAGACATAATAAAGACTCTTATTATATCATATAATAATATTTTAGCTAAAAAAAATGACAGAATCTGGGATAAGAATAATTAAACATTTTGATTTTAACGAGGAGGATTTTAACGATCCAATATGTATTATAGGCATGCCAGGAATAGCTGATGTCGGAAAATTTGCGATTGATTCTTTAATAGGACAATTGGATGCTAAAAATTTAATGGATTTTATATTTGATGATTATCCAGCAGGAGCTATAGTGGACGATAGTTTGTTATCCGCTCCTAAAGCTGAGATTTTATTTTGGAAAGATCCTGAGCAAAAGAGAGATATTTTTTTAATAACTGCGGACGCTCAGAGCTTAACACCTAAAGGTATCTATCGAATTTCAAATTTCCTTTCGGAAATTATATTTCAGTGTAAAATTAAGTTGATAATAGCCTTAGGAGCATATCCTGTAAATAGTCGTAAAATCAATACAAAAATTCCAAAAATATACGTGAGTTCGACAAGCCGAGAGTTGTTACAAAAATTTCTTGCTAAAACCAATTGTGATAAGATTCAAAAAGGAGTAATTATCGGTGCTAATGGATTAATTCCTACACTAGCAAAAGCACGGTTTAATTTAGACGGAATAGTTCTTTTAGCAGAAACAGATAACATTGCAATGATAAATGAAGATGTAACTGATTTAAAGGCATCAATAACACTTTTGGAGATGATTAAAAAAACATTCACTTTACCAATCAAAAAGAAATATTCACTTGATAATATAGAGGATATAACTAAAAATCTACAAAACAAAAGAGACCAATTAGAAAAAGATTTAAACACATTTCAGTTTGTTGATACTGAGGATAAGAGAAAGTCATTATACATATAATTCTATTTATTTTCTTAACAAATTCTATATTTTAAGGAATTTTGTCAGCATTTATAATTATGTGCGAAAAATATTTTAACTTTAATTAATTTTACAAATTATGAAATACGTTTGTGCTCGAAAAAGTTGTGGAAAAGAAGTCTCTAAAAAAGAATTAAACGCACTTCCAGGGATTAAATGTTCTCATTGTGGATTTCGTATATTATACAAAAAACGCCCTGATGTAATAAAACGGATTAAAGTTATCTAATTCTTAACTAATTTTATTGTTATCTCATTTTCAATGCTCTTTAAGGTTTTAAGTCAAACCTTAAGTGATTTACTATTTCCTTATACCTGTTCCTAATAGTAGCTTCAGTAACACCAGCAGCAAGTGAAATTTCTTTCTGAGTCCTCCTTTCCCCTTCTTGTATTGCTGCTACATATAACGCAGCCCCAGCCAGACCCGTTGGTGCCTTTCCAGCTGTTAAACGATATTTGTTAGCTAATTTTAATAATTCCGCAGCACGGTTTTGAGTTCTACCCGAAAGATTTAATTCTGCGCAAAAACGAGGAATAAAATTAATCGGTGAAGAAACTTGAATATTTATCTTCAATTCACTCAATATTAGCCTATAACATCGAGCAATTTTCTTTTTATCAACCAAAGCAAACTCGAGAAAATCGTCGAGAGTTTTAGGGATATTATTTAATCTGCATGATAAGTAAATAGATGCTATCAGCATTGCTTCAATTGACCTTCCACGAATAAGATTCCTATGAGCCATTTTTCTATAGATGTGAGCTGCAGATTCTTTTAGTTCTTTTGATACGCTCAACTGCGATGAAAAGCGATCTAACTCGTTCATTGCGTAAGCTAAATTCCTATCGATCGATTTATTAGTTCTCGTTCGAACATGCCATTTTCTCAATCGATAGACTTCGGCTTTCATTTTAGGGCTTATACTCTTACCAAAAGCGTCTTTGTTTTTCCAACCAATCATAGTACTAAGTCCTTTATCATGAATCGTCAATGTCGTTGGTGCTCCTACTCTAGCTTTTTTATTTGCTTCTTCTGAGGAAAAAGCTCTCCATTCTGGGCCAGAATCAATAAGTTTTTGGCTTAAAACTAAACCACATACATTAC
>JAGXNZ010000105.1 GCA_019894655.1 Promethearchaeota archaeon
ACAATTATTTGTTTTCCATTATTGAAGAACATTCTAATAGAACAATATTTTCTAATAAAATTGATTTAGAATTAATTAAAAATCATTCTTATTAAGGATTTCTTTTAATTTTTTGTACTCTTCCCCATTTAAGGAGTCAATAACAGTATTGAAAGTTTTAGAAGTTTTATTTTTTGTAACGATCATCAGCACGGATCCATTACTTACTTCTTTTACTATAATATAATTATTATCGCTTTCATATATAACAGTGGATAATTCTAGAGGTGACAACGGAGAATCTGAAAGATTCATAATCTTTGTAAATATTTGATAAATATTTGATTCAAGCGTTCCTATCTCTAGCTTCATAAATTGAAGTTTATGATTTAATTCTATTTTTCCTAGAGTTGATGCTATTATTAGACCATCGGGTTGATTAAACAAAAAATACTCTGAGAGCGTAATCGCCTTTAACTGGTCTAAAATATGCCTTATTTTACCTAGTTTTTGTAAAGCTAAAGTATTTTGTTGGATTTTGTAATCTAAAATTTCAATTAATCTATGTTGAGCACTCCCCTCTTTCACCGAAACCGGCGTAAAAGCGGTTTTCGTTTTCATATCGTCCGTGAGTTTAGCGATAAGCAGTTCATAAATTTCATCTTCCTTCGATTCCTGCAGATCAATTTTATTTAGTAAAACATATACTTTCTCGACTTGAGGACTAAATTCAAAGATATACTTCATAAAATTATCAAAAATTTCTTTTAAACGAGGTTCGTTTGCCGCAGAATCCACCATGAAAACTGCCGTCATTACTTCAGAAAATACAAGCTCGCGTTGTTTTTCAGAGAAGTATCTATCCATGTAAATCTGTTGACCTCCCAGATCCCAAATGGATAGTTCCATAATTCCCCGAAAGATAAAATTCTCCCTCGAAACTCCTTTAGTTGGTTTTAAATTGAGTACTTTCATGAAATTATATCCTAAACAAGTAGTACGCATCAGTGAGGTTTTACCAGCGTTAGCAGGACCGAATAACAGTACTTTCATTTCATTTCACCATTAAACAAATTATACTTCTAATATATTTTGTATAAAATGATTTTTATTTAATTTTTTCTAATTATGTTTGAATTATTTGATTTTAATTACAATGACGATTGAATTAAATATAATTTTTAATTACCTTATGTAAACTATAATTCGAATTAAAAGAGATTTTTGTTTATAATGAATTTATATAATTTTATACGTAATGTTCCTAATTTCCCTATCGAAGGAATTCAATTTAAAGATATTACAACTTTAAGTAAAAATCATGATGCGTTCAAAGAATCCTGTGATAGGTTAATTTCTCATTTTAATAATAAGGGTATAAGTAAAGTTTGTGCTGTTGAAGCTAGAGGATATGTCTGGGGCGGTGTATTGGCATACCAGTTAGGTGCTGGATTTGTATTAATAAGAAAACCTGGCAAATTACCTGCTGAGACGATGAGTGAGACTTATGAACTTGAATATGGAACTGATACAATTGAGATGCATAAAGATGCTATAGAAAAAGGAGAAAAAGTTCTCTTATTTGATGATTTATTAGCAACTGGAGGTACCGCTAAAGCAGCTTGTAATCTGATAGAGAAAGCAGGTGGAGTTGTAGCAGGTATAGCATTTGTTATAGAACTCACCGGAAGCTTACATGGTAGAGATAAACTAGTAGGGTATGATACGATTAGTTTAGTTCAGATTCCCGTAGAGGAATAGTCTTACAGCTAGATTTGTTCCTCCATTTACTATTATAACAACCCATTTTTTTTCCTTAAAATTCTCCATAATTTTAAGTCTGAAAACTTAAATAACGCTCTGAACTTTATACTCACAGTAGTATATTAAACACAATACTAGGTGTAGATTTAATTCAAGAGCTTAAAAAAACGCCATTCTATAACCGTCATATAGAATTAGGAGCAAAGATGGTAGATTTTGCTGGTTTTAGCATGCCAGTTCAGTACGACAGCATCATAAAAGAGCATGAAGCGGTACGATCTAAAGCTGGGGTATTTGATGTTTCTCACATGGGCGAATTTCTGTTGGAGGGTGAGGATGTCATTGATTTTCTTCAATATGTAATGATTAATGATTTAAACTTACTGGAGCCCTCGAAAGGCCAATATTCTTGTATGTGTTATGATAATGGTACCGTCGTTGATGATCTAGTTTATTACGAAGAAAGTCCGAACAGATTTAGAATGATAGTTAATGCTGGTAATGTTAAAAAAGACTTCCAATGGTTAAACGAGCATATAGGTGAAAGAGACGTAAAAATCAGCAACTTGTCTTCAAAACGCTCTCGTTTAGCTTTTCAAGGTCCAAAGTCAGATCAATATCTACAACCACTAGTGGATGTAGATTTAAACTCAGTTAACCGGTTCTATTTTGCTAACGGTAATTTAAATAAAACTCCGATATTTATCGCTAGAACAGGATATACAGGTGAGAGAGGATTTGAATTATCATTCGATAATTCCTCAGCAGAGAAAATTTGGAGTGATTTGATCCAAACTGGAGCATCTCCAGCTGGTTTAGGGGCAAGAGATTCTTTAAGGTTAGAAGCCAGTTATTCTTTATATGGCCACGAAATAAGCGATTCAATAACACCTGTAGAGGCAGGACTTTTCTGGTTAGTTAAACCTAAAGAAGGTACAGATTACATTGGTAAAAAAATACTTATGGATCAAAAAACTCATGGAACTGAGAGAATAATAGTAGGATTGAACTTATTGGAGCGAGGGATCATTAGAGAAAAATTTAAGATTTTCAAAGAAAATGTCGAGATTGGGTACGTTACCTCAGGAGGATATTCTCCAACTCTCAAAAAAACGATTGGCTTAGGTCTTATTAAGAAACAATACAAAGAAGTAGGAACTAAACTTGAAATTCAAGTGAGAAATAAAAATCTCAAAGGAAATATCGTATCTACACCGTTCTTTAGCAATGTTTGAAAAACTCAATATATTATGGTATGAGGTAGATAAATATGGATTATGAATTCCCTTATAACTTAAAATATACGAAAACGCATGAATGGGTAAGAATCGAAGAAAAAACAGCCACTGTAGGTATAACAGATTATGCTCAACATCAATTAGGTGACGTCGTATATATCGATTTGCCAGTAATAGGGGCAAATTTGGAACGACAGAGCAACATCGGTGAAATTGAATCGGTAAAAGCAGTTGGTGAGTTGTTGATGCCATTATCTGGAAAAATTATAGAAGTAAACAGTAACCTTGTTGGTAATCCCGAATTAGTTAATTCTTCTCCTTTTGGTTCTGGTTGGATGTTCAAACTAGAATATATAAATGAATTGGAGATTAACGATCTTTTATCGGTAGAAGATTATATCAGAATCGCAGAAGAAGAGAATTAACGAGACTATGTTCAAACTTTTATTTTAAATTTTTTATTTATAGGAGTCGTTTAAAATGGATTTTATATCTCATGATGAGAAAACTATAGCTGAAATGCTCAAAATTATTAACGTTCCCGAAGTAGATGATTTGTTTCAAGATATTCCTAAAGATTTGATCATTAAAACTTTAAATATTTCTGATGGAATGTCGGAACCTGATGTTTTAAATAAAATGAAAGAGTATGGTGCTAAAAATAAAATATATTCTCATTCCTTTTTAGGAGCTGGTTGTTATTATCACTATATACCTTCTTTAGTTGATTTTGTGATAAGTCGATCGGAATTTTATACTTCATACACACCATACCAAGCAGAAGCTAGTCAAGGCTATCTACAAGCAATTTACGAATATCAGAGCGTAATTTCTCGACTTACTGAAATGGAAATTGCTAACGCTAGTATGTACGATGGATCAACATCTCTTGCAGAGGCAGCTATCATGGCTTCCATTATAACGGGGAAAAATCAAGTAGTATTATTAGAAGGCGTCCATCCCGAGTATATTGATGTAGTGAAGACTTACTGCTGGGGACAAAATATCGAACTTAAGATTACTTCTGAAGAGAATTTGAATGATGAATTAAACGAAGAAATTGCCGCTGTTATGTTTCAGAGCCCAAACTTTTTTGGAGACATTACTGATGTTCTATTACTATCTAAAAATGTAAAGGAAAAGTATCCCAACTGTTTGTTGATTCAGTGTATGACTGATCCTACATGTTTAGGTCTCTTGAAACCACCTGGAAAGACTGATGTAGACATTTTTGTGGCTGAAGGTCAGTCCTTTGGAATCACTCCATCATTTGGGGGTCCAGGTTTGGGAATTTTTACAGCAAAAAAGAAATTTCTGAGAAAAATACCGGGAAGATTGGTTGGAAAAACTAAAGAGATAAACGGAAACCGTGAAGGTTTCATGTTAACATTACAAGCTCGAGAACAGCACATAAGGAGGGAAAAAGCGAGTTCGAACATATGTACTAACCAAGCATTATGCTCACTGTCTGCGCTCATTTATCTGGTTTCATTAGGAAAAACAGGTTTACGCGAAATAGCTAACCAGAATTTTCAAAAAGCTCATTATGTTAAGAAAGCGCTAGCATCAATTCCGGGATACAAAATTTTAAACAAAAAACCTACTTATAACGAATTTATTGTAAAATGTCCGAACATTAACGGTTTAATTCGAGAATGCAAAAAGTTGAA
>JAGXNZ010000106.1 GCA_019894655.1 Promethearchaeota archaeon
AAACCGCCGTAAATCCATCTGGAGGGCTGAAAAGTTTTGGCCACCCAATTGGAAGTACCGGTTGCAGGATGCTCACGGAGATTAGCAAGCAAGTTCAAGGACGTGCTGAAGGAAGACAAGTTCCAGATGCGAAAATTGGTCTTTGTCACAACCTCGGTGGAGCCTTTAGCGTTGCTGCAATTACTATTTTAGGACAAAGAGATTAAATTTTAATTTTTTTTTTATATACTTTTTCATATTTTATTTATTATAATTATGAATCTCTAATTTTGAAAATAAAAAGAATCCGTTAAAATGTAATTCAATAAAAATAAGAAGTATATTTAAAAATATAGCAAAACAACAATAAAAACACTTGAATAAAATGAAGAAGGTTAAAATCCTTTTTATATGTTATTCAGCTCAAAATCGTAGCCCGACAGCAAGCAAAATGTATAATAATATATTTGATACAGAAGCGATGGGATTATATAAAAATGCACAATTCGATTTAAATGATGAGCTAGAAACCAAATTAAAGTGGTGCAATAGAGTGTTTGTTATGGAAGAAGAACTAGAAACAGTAATAAGACGACATTTTCCAAATCTAGCGATAGAGAAAAAAATTACAAATCTTGATGTTCCTGATGTCTATGAAATAAATGAACCCACATTAAAACTTAAAATTAAAGAAAAAATGAAACCGTACATAGAGGAATTATGTAGCCACCAAATAAATAAACGTTAATAAATAAAATTCAAAGGTAATAATAATATAATAAAATGCGTAGAGAATTTGGTTTTGTATTACGATTCTTTTAGGTTTTGCATTCCGGAGATTATTAGTTCTTAAGGTTTAAATAAAGTTAATATTGCTTACTAAGCTTTTTAATTCTTCTGGTTTATGACCTCTCTCTCGTAATAATTTTTGTATGCTCGTGGAATCAAGCCCGTATAAAACATCTTCTTGATTTAGTTTTGAAAGTTCAATTCCAAGGTTATCTGGTAAAGATTTATCGGTATCAAGTATATCTTTAATTTCATAGAATCGCGGTAGTAATATGTTTTCCAATCGTTCACGCAAATTTCTTGGTATTGGATATGCCGCCACAGTAAGATCGACGCATTTAACTATTCCTTTTAGTTGTAATTTATTCATCCTCGCCACCGTAAACTGCATACCTTCTATTTTTTGTTCTTTTCTGATAAAGAAGATATCTCCTTCATAATAATTATGTTTAAGATTTTTAGAATTCATCGGAAAATTTCATTATCGAATTTCTTATTTTTTTAAAAATAACAAGGATATAAATATTTAAGTATAAGGGTCTGAAGGATGGGAAAATAAATTAAGAGCCTCATTATTTTTCACAAAAATGTTAAATAAATTCCTAGTAATTATATTATTAATAAAATTTTAATTAGAAATTAGTAGATATCTATTGAAATTTTATAAAAATTAAGAAATTAATAAGGAGGAATGATGATGGGGAAAAAATCACTCACTAATGAATTATTAAATAAAATTGAGGCCTATATTGACGGAATGCACTACTTATCCAATTGTGGGAGCCCGTTTGACGAATCGAAATTTAAAAAATTAGATCACATGCTTGAAAAGGCAGATGTCGCTTTTGGGCCAGCTAAAAGAGCAGAAATGATGGACGATATAAAGAAGATTCTCCCTGTTAAAACGGATGACGGATGGAGAGACGGAAGAGAGAGTTTGAGATTAAACCTTATGAATGGATTAACTCAAGGCTTTGAAACCTTCAATAAAGTTTTAATGGAAACTTCTCCAGATCAAAGTACAGCCAAAAAAATGATGAAAATCCTGAACAAATATAAATAAAGAAGTATCTCTGGAAAAAAAGATTGTCGACAATAACCAAAAGGAATGAAAGAAAAATGGAAAAAAATAATATAGAATTAGTTAAGGTTTTGAAGGAAATATTTGGAAAAAAATGGAAAAAATATCAAGTGAATGAAATTAAATGGGACACATTCGGAGTTCAAATTAAGGATGGTGACATTATTGGTTTAGGATTATATCAGAAAAAAATATCGACTCTCCCAGAGTCAATAGTCAATCTAAAATCGCTCACCCATCTTAGTTTGAGTGGTAATGAGTTAACTACTCTCCCGGAGTCAATAGGGGATTTAAAGTCACTTCATTCCTTATATTTAAGGCAAAATAAGTTATCAGCTCTCCCAGAGTCAATAGGAAAACTTAAATCGCTTACCTATCTTGGTTTGAGTGGTAATGAGTTAACTACTTTCCCGGAGTCAATAGGAAACCTGTCCTCTCTCAAAGAACTAGATTTAAGCTTTAATAAGTTAACGGCTCTCCCTGAGTCAATAGAAAACCTATCCTCGCTCGAAAAGTTAACGCTGCTCTTTACTCAGTTAACAACTCTCCCTGAGTCAATAGGGAACCTGTCCTCTCTCAAAGAACTATCTTTATGCATTGAGTTAATAGCTCTCCCGGAGTCAATAGGGAACCTGTCTTCTCTTAAAAAACTACAGTTAGGCATTAATAAGCTAACAACTCTCCCAGAGTCGATAGGCAACCTTAAGTCGCTTCAAACACTATGGTTACCAAGAAATTCATTATCGGCTCTCCCAGAGTCAATAGGCAACCTTACATTACTCCAATCAATGGCTTTAGATGGTAATCAGTTAACGACTCTCCCAGAGTCGATAGGAAACCTTACATCACTCACATTTCTTAATTTGAAGGAAAATAAGTTATCAACTCTCCCAGAGTCGATAAAAATTTTAGAGCAGAGAGGTGTGCAAATTTTTAAATGAGTGTGATTCTATTGATGATTTTAAAGCATCCTCATTATTGTTTATAAGAAGGTTAAATAAAACCTTCTTAATTTTGTTATTAATAAAATAATAATTTAAAGAAATCCTAATGAAACGTACAAATCTTACTATCAGAGATTTTTTTACCCCAGACGCGAAATTAACGTTTCTGGTGGGTGCGGGGTGTTCGGTTGATGCACCATCTTGTTTACCCGCAGGGCGTACCATGATGGATGCGATTATAGATTATACTTGTGCTGAATCAGAAATCAATAAAATTAAAAAGTTAGAACAGCTCCGTTTCGAGACACTTATAGAAATTGTTCGTGATAGCTTTGATAATGAATTGAAAATCATTGATTTTTATGGACAATGCGATAAACCAAATATTCAGCATTTTTTTCTTGCTGAAATGATGAAAAAAGGCAATTTCATTATGACCACCAATTTTGATTTTCTGATAGAATATGCTCTACTTAAATCTGGAGTCCCCAAAAAAAAATTATTCCTGTAATAACTAAGCAGGACTTTGAAGAATTTAGCAATCCGAGTAAACTTTTCAAGAAATTAAAGAAAGCAGTTTATAAAATTCACGGTTCTACTAAAAATATAATTACAGAAGAAATTACAAAAGATTCATTAGTTGCCACAATTCAAGCATTCGGTTCGGGTAAGGAAGGAGAAAATGTGTTTCAAGTAGAACCATTTAAACGTCCTTTATTTGATAACATTTCAAATAACCGTACTCTGGTTGTTATGGGCTATTCTGGAAGCGATGACTTTGACATCGTTCCTACATTAAGAGTCTTAGAACATATTCAAGATCTTATCTGGATTAATTACGTTCCTGATGATGGAGGGAAAGAATTAATTTATGAAATTGAAATGGAGAGTATTGGTAATAATGGAAATTTAACGAAAATTAATCAGATTCTTTTTGATATCAAACAGACGAATTATGCAAAACGAGTGTTACAAGTAGATGTCAATACGACGAGAATGGTGAAAGAATTGATTCCCACTCAGATTGAAATAAGCTCTGATACATTCTCCATCGATGCTCTTGATTGGCTCGAGAATAATTTAGATCTACCAAGTAGAATTATAAAATATTATATACCTTCTAAAATCTATTACGACTTTGACATTTACGACGACGCAATGAATTGTTCTGAAAAATGCTTCAACTTGCTAAAAAGTTAAAAGATAAATCATGGGAAGCTACTGCTCTTAACAACATCGGTGAGATTTTCAGAGAACAAGGCAAATACTCAGAGGCATTGAAGCGATACGAAGAGGCACTTCAAATAGGCGAGCAATTAGGAAAAATGAGTGGAAAAGCTAATCGTCTTAACAACATCGGAAGGATTTATCACGAACAAGGAAACTATCCAGAAGCATTGAAGCGGTTTGAAAAGGCACTCCAAATAGCCGAGCAATTAGGAGATTTGAGTAGAAAAGCTGCTAGTCTTAGCAATATCGGTTTGATTTATGATGCACAAGGAAACTATCAAGAGGCATTGAAGCGATACGAAGAGGCACTCCAAATAGCTGAGCAATTAGGAGATTTGAGCGGGAAAGCTACTCGCCTTAACAACATCGCAACAATTCATTATGCACTAGGAAACTATCCAGATGCATTAATGCGATTCGAAGAGGCACTCCAAATAGCCGAGCAATTAGGAGATTTGAGCATAAGAGCTGGTTCTCTTAACAACATCGGGATGATTTATGATGCACAAGGGAACTATCCAGAGGCATTGAAGCGATACGAAGAGGCACGCCAAATAGACGAGCAATTAGGAGATTTGAGCGGGAAAGCTAATCGTCTTAACAACATCGGAAGGATTTATCACAAACAAGGGAACTATCCAGAGGCATTGAAGCAGTATGAAGAGGCACTCCAAATAGCCGAGCAATTAGGAGATTTAAGCGGGAAAGCTACTCGTTTTAACAACATCGGGGCTGTTTATAATGCACAAGGGAACTATTTGGAAGCATTGAAATGTTTTGAAGAAAGTTTAGACATATTTGGGCAATTAAAAGAACTACCTAATATCGCCGGAACTTTTTGGTGGATTGGAACAATTTATCTTATGTTGAATGATACTTCTAAGGCACTTAAAAATTTAGAAAGTGCGCTTGAAATTTATGAACAATTAGGATTAAAAAATAGAATACAACAAGTTCGTGAAGCCATTTCAAAACTAAAATCTAACTAAATACTTATTTTAAAGATTCTATATGTTCTAAAGTTGATAGATGGCTTATGGAATAATGGTGTATCATCTGCTATTATTTGAATTAGAAATACCAATTTTTTTTGATCAAATAATTTAACTTCATTACAAAATAGAAATATATTTTTGAATAGCTCACTTCATTGATGATGAGTAATGCCGGAAATTTCAGAAACGAAAGAAAGATACGAAGATTGGTACTGCGAAGAGTTGTTCAGTGCCTATTTCAACATGTTAATGGAGTTAGACGAAGTATTGCTAAAGTTGGATTATAATCGAATTTCAAACCAAAAGGAATTATTAAATTTTCTGAATTATCTGTTAACAGAAAAATTTCCCCATAGATGTTATAACGAATTCTGTGGCAATAAGATATATTTTTCAAATACGTTTAAATTTGCGAAAAAGCAATTAAATCTTACGTTAAAAGAGTTTGTTAAAATTTGGATAACGCCTCATACTTTAGGAAACTTTAAAGTTCGGAGTATAGAAATTATCTTTTTTTGTTGTAAATGCTACGAAAGAAAATTAAAAGATTTAAAAAGTCTGAATTTTTTGTAGTTATAGATTATACAGAGTAGCGTTAAATATTATACACAAATTAAAATATTTAAAAAACACTTTTAAATCAAAGGGATCATTTATGTCTAAAGTACAACCTCTTTTGAAACAACTAA
>JAGXNZ010000107.1 GCA_019894655.1 Promethearchaeota archaeon
CAATATTTAATCAAAAATTAATTTTACGATTTAATCTTTTATCAATAAAATTAAGTATTACCTAATTAAGTTTTGATTGTTTATTTAGCAATTTTTGATAACTATTAGCTGAGAATGTTATGAGACCGATTTATTATGGGAGAAATATTTGAATCTAATATAATCGATAAGAAAAAAATCAATAGTGAAATTGAAAGAATAAAAAGTGAAAAAACTATAATTTCAGTTGGCTCCAAGAATTTTAATAAGGTAATTGGCGGTGGATTCTTTTCAGGTAAAGGGTATGTAATTTTTGGAGCTAATAAAACAGGGAAAACTCAGATATGTCATCAATTATCAGTACAGGCGTTCGAAAATTCCTTTAAAGTCGTTTATTTAGATACCGAAAACACCTTCCGCCCCGAAAGAGTTCGAGAGTTAGCAGAATCCAACAAGTACAACAGTGAAAAGACTTTAAAGAATATTTACGTGTCAAAAATCATGAGTAACAATGCTCTTTTATTAAAACTTAATGAATTGGATTCTATCATCAAATCCAGTACTGTAAAACTATTGATAATCGACTCCATAAATAATTTTTTCAGAATTGAGCGTAGTGATAAACAGTTATCCTTCTTAAAAGCAAAAACCACATACCTAAAAATTTTAGAAAAAATATGTAATTTAACTCAGCGGTTTCAATTAATTACAATTTTAACAGCTCAAGTAGCTCCAAATTTTATTGAAGAAGCAGTTATTAAAGAGTTTCCCGTTGGAATACAATATTTAAATCACTATTTCTCGGAAGTATTGTATTTAAGTTATAAAGAAAATGACATGATTTATGTTCATCTTGTAAATTCTCATTCTCTTCCGGAGAAAAAAGTATTATATACTATTACTAAGCGGGGAATTGAAGATTATAAAATATAATTTCTTAAAATCTTTCTTTAAATGCATCAAGTGTTAAATAATTAAATTTATCTGAAATTGGTTTGGTGTTAATTAAATACAAAGGGATTTTTATTTTGGGTATTAACCACTCGATTATCTGCAATGCATAATGTAATTTTTTTAGCTTAATTGGACTGGCTAAATAATAATTTTTGTTATTTGGTTTACTGTATTTTCCCACAATTTCGTTGAAATCCATACCTATTAAATAAAGTTCTTGTTGAGGTAATAAAAAAGATAATATGAAAGTTAAAATCCTATCTCCATCGGTAAAGCCACCGGGATTAATTAAATTGTGAATTGGTTCTGCTTGAGTTGTCCCGATTAAATTCGGAAAATCTATAATCAATTTTTTAAAATCCTCTAATAGAATAATATTGTCTCCATGCGCATGGACGATCACAAATTTCGCTTTGAAGAAATCTCTTTTGGTGATGCCATCTAAATCAGTTATAATCCCATCAATCGGTATAGTTCGCTCAATCAACAATCTAGAAGCTCCATCTGCAGTTAAATTCACGCAATTATCAAAGAAGGGTTTTCCTAATTTACTTAATATGAAATCAACTGATTCTTCTAATGAAGGACCACAGCCATAAACACAGATATGTTTTTTTCTCTGGATATTATCTTTAAAAGAAAGCAAAATCTCCTCAAGGTTATACGAGGAGTTTTTTTTTTCTAAAATGCGAGATAATAAATCTCTTGCTTCTCGATCTTTTTGAAGATCAAAATTAAAATCTTTTACTATCTTATGATACCACGTTCTAAATTCAATATGAGATTCGATTTGAGTCTTAAGTGAATTTTTCATATGTATCGTTCTTTACTTTTAAAAAATATTTCTCAATAAATAAATTTTAAATCAATGATATAATTAATTTTATCATATCATTAAATTCAATAATATATAAAATATTAAAATTTTAGCAAAGAGTTGTATAAAGCATGGCAATTTGGTATACTAAAACCCATCAATGGTATAATGATGAAACCGGCGAAGTAGGAATTACCCCTTATGCCGCAGAGCAATTAGGAGAAATTTCGTTTGTAGATGTAGATGCCCTTGAGGGTGCTGAACTTTCTCAAGTATCGATGGATGGAGACGAACCCTCCTCAGATCCAATTGACGCAACAGTGGAATCAAGCAAAGCTGTTGGAGATGTTTATTGTCCCGTATCAGGCAAAGTTAGCGCAGTAAATAGCGATTTAATGGATGAACCCGAAAAAATCAGCGAAAATGCACTTGCCGCTTGGTTATTTAAGATTGATGCTTCTAATTGGGATGCCGAGAAAGGTAATTTATTGGATGAAGCCTCTTATAATTCATTTATTGCATCCCTCAGTTAAATTAAATTTTAAAACTTAAAAGTTTTTTATCTATTTTTATTTTTTTTCTTTACTACTATATAAGCTATATAAGCGAGGAATTTAAAATTTTTTAAAAGTTTAAGATTTTAATAAACAACAATTAATCCAACCGCTAAATTTACGCTAATTAAAATTCTTGTAACTAAATAAATAGAAAGATTGTACAACACACAAATTTGATTTAATTACACATTAAATAATGTTTGACCTAGTTTAATCGTTATCATTGCCTGCAGCGTTATAAAGGAAGCCAATATGAGAAGAATACCTACAACTAAATATTTAACTGCTACACTCTTATTATATACGAATTTAGATGCTTGGTATAGTAAAACAAAGCCAATAGAACACAGAAAAATAAAAATGGAAGCAACAATACCTTCAATTATGAATGACTCGTTTAAATCAGGATATAGAAACATGAGACTACCATCTTGATTAGTACCCAAGGCAGGAACTTCTCTAAATATCAAATAAACTATTCCCGTCTGCAAAAGAAACAGAATAATGTAAACTCCTATTACTGCGATTGATTTACCTGGAAGAGGAATCCCCATTCTTGGTTTTTTTAAAGCTGGAAACAAAATTTTTGGTTTTCTGAATGTTTTGCCAAAAACCCAAGGAGTTCTATCTCTAATTTTTTCAAATACTGTTTCCGAGCCTAATACCTCATTTTTAGCTGCTTTTGCTTTATTTTTTCTTTCCTCTTGCATAGCAATCTCGAAATTTATTTACTTTGATTAATAAATTTTTTTAAAATTAAAATTTTGTTAAAAAAGAATTTATTATTCGTTAAATTGAGCTAAATTTTTGAGTAAAGCTAATAGAAATTTCCATATTTTCGATACGCTTCTTATGTTAAGCCTCTCGTCGGGAGAATGGCCACCAAGTACATTTGGTCCTAATGATATCATCTCCATATTTGGATAATAATAACTAAAAAATGCACATTCCAATCCGGCATGAATCGCTTGGATAATAACTTCTTTATCAAAAATTTTTTTGTATACTTGTTTAGATATTTCAATTAGCTTTGAGTTAAAATCTGGAGGCCAACTTGGATAGATAGTAATTACCTCAATGTTTATGTCTAAACCAGACATTTTTAAGAGTGACTTTAACTTCTCAAATAATGTATCTTTATTATATTGGGTTAAACTTCTAGTACTAACTTTGAATTCTAATATATTTTCTAATGTGTGCACTACTGCAAAATTCAGTGATGTATGGACTAAACCTTCATTTGTAGGGTGTAAAGAAATAGGTCCATTTGGTATTAAATAAAGAAGATCAATTATTTTATTTTGGAAATCTTTTGAGATTGTTGTTTTATCAGTGAAATCCTTCAAGTTATCTATTGAAATTAATAAGTTCGAATCTGTTCCATCATAAAGATTCTTAATATTATGGGTTATTTCTTTTAAAAATGCTTTAAGTTCATTCCCTTGGTCCTGTTCTATAAAAATAATAGCGTGAGCCTCTCTAGGAATTGCATTAGTTAGGTTCCCTCCCTCCAGAGAATTAACTAAAATATTGAATTTCGAATTTATTTTCCAAATTATTTCAGATAATATTTTTAAAGCGTTCCCTCTTTTTTTGTTAATATCTGTCCCTGAATGCCCACCAAGTAGTCCAGAAATGGAGAGTTTTATCGCCTTTAAATTTGGGTTGTTTATTAATTCCCTCTCGAAACTTATATCAGCCTTAAAGACCCTTCCTCCAGCACACCCAATGGTAAATCTATTATCTTCTTCTGAATCAAGGTTTAACAAATATTTTCCACTTATCAAATTTTTATCCATTTGACTTGCACCAGAAAGTCCTCTCTCCTCATCAACTGTGAATAATAAATCTAGATCAAGGGCTTCAAAATCTAAACTTCCATCATGAATTTTTTTCATAATAGCAAGAAGATATGCGATACCAACTCCATTATCCGCGCCTAATGTGGTACCTTCCGCGGTTAGCCATTTTTCTTTATCTATTTCAATTAATTTAAGTTTTAGAGGATCTTTTGTGAAATCATGTTGAGTTCTATCATGTTTTTCACATACCATATCCATGTGACATTGTAATACTACTTTCGATTTTTCAGTAATTTTATCGTTCTTAGAAGGTACTCGAACTACTAAATTTTGAATTTTATCCATCTCTGTTCGATAACCCAATTTCTCAGCTTCCCTTTTAATATATACTCTAATTTTTTCTTCATGTGTTGAACATCGCGGAATTTTAGAAATTTCATAAAAAAATTGCCAAAATTCTGAAGGTTCGCCAAATTCTTTTAAATTTTCCATAATTTTCGCTTCCAATGCAAATATAAATATGAATTATTTTTTATTACTTATACAAAATAATATTTAATTCCTTATAACAATTGTAATAGAGGATAAATAATGAGCAGCTGGAAGGATTTGTATTCTGAAGTTAAACGTCGCAAGATGGAAGCACTTGATAAAAAAGATGTTGTACAAGCGGTTGAAAAGCACGGTAAAATCCTTGCGGTTGAAGGTCGCTACGAACGCCCCCGAAAAGTGATAGATCACATGTATGCCGCAAAACACATAACCATTAGCCCAAATGACATAATGAAACATAATTTAAACGATTATGACGTTGTTTTGATCGGATGCCCTGGAGACAAAATTCCGCATTCAGCCTTCCCAAAAATAAGCGAGTATGTGTCTTTAAACGGAGGTTGGTTAATAACAACTGATTGGGCATTAAAACACATCGTTGAAAATATTTTTCCCGGTTATATTCGATGGAACGGACAAAAAACTGCTGATGCTGTCGTTGCTTGTCAAATAGTTGAACCAAATCATCCTTTCTTAGAAGGTGTATTAAGCGAAATACAACAAGCTAAATGGCAAAAAATGACAGCTAAAGATACTAAGAAAGCTGAATTTAAGTGGTGGCTAGAAAATAGGTCTTTTCCAATACAAATTCTTAACCCCGCAGTTCGCACTTTAATCAGTTCTTTTCATATTAAGAAAAAATGGGGCGAGGATCCCGTATTGTGTTATTTTGATCATGGAAACGCTGGAGGGCGTGTTATTCATTTAATTTCCCATACACACCTGCAGAAAGGAGGAGCAAAAGGTAAATACGCTTCAGCTTTAATTTTAACCAATATTTTAGATGAAAAAGTATCTACGAAGATGGGAATTTCGAAGAAACCCGCAAAAGGATATGTAACTGATTGGGAACAACCTAAAACTTATGCTCAACCTCAGACTTACACTCAACCACAACAGGAAACCTCGTATGCACAAAACGACCAATACTTAAATCCATCTAGTCCAAATATGAGTTTAACGGGTACTTCTCAAATAGTTGAAATGGATGTAAATAGCGCTGACTTCTCATATGCAGATAAATGCAGTTATTGTGGATACGATTATGGCGAATCTACAGGGAAAATTTATAAGTGCCAATCGTGTGGGACTACTTATCATGAAAATTGTCTTAACCTGCAAATTAACGAAGGTACGTGTAAGAATTGTGGAAATATTTTACTTTGGTAGGTTCTAAAACTTCTTCTTCCAAAAATTCTATTCAAATTGTAACTTTTTAAAAAAATAATATCCGAAAAATATACCAGCATATTATCTGAGTATGTTACATTTTTCGTGAAAGGCCGGTTTCACGAACTTATTCCTTAAAAAAGCATTAAAACATCAAAAAAATAATTTGAAAGTAATTTAAAATAATTAAAAAAAAAAAATCGCTAAAAGATCTAAGAGGATTTTTTGATTCTTATTCCTCTATTATCTCGATTACTTCATCGGGACACTGGGTTTCACATGCTCTGCAACCAACGCAATCAGCTCTATTGTCTTCGATTACATTTACCTTTCCGCCTTCTGGTTCCCCGAAACATTCACTTGGGCAGACTTCGTAACAAGTACCACAACCAGTGCAACCATCTAAATCTAGCTTAATTTGAAAGCTCATTTTCGACTCCTTATCTCTTTTTTTTCGGAATTAAGTAATTATCAAATTGATAAAATAATTACCTTTGTTTGTAAGAATTTTGTAAAAGATTTAAATTTCGTTCTTATTTTAGGAAATGATCAAAGATAATAGAATGAAAATTTAGGAGATTTATTACAAATTTGCTGATAATTAAAAAAAAAAAAAAAAGAATTATTTATTTCTTTGTTGTAGAA
>JAGXNZ010000009.1 GCA_019894655.1 Promethearchaeota archaeon
CAAACATTTAAAGAATACACCTTAAAAGTTTTAGATTATATATTAAGAAATAATGATTTATGAAGTAAAAAGATCAAATATTAAAAAATAAAAAGATTATCTAAATTAAATTAAAACGATTAAGAGACAGATTTTTTCAACGAGATTTTATAATGACGGAATATGAATTAAAAAAAGAAGGAGTAGAAGTGGAAAAACCGAAAAAAAGAGTCAGTATTGACTTTGGGCGACAAGGAGGGATATTTTTAGGTTATATTATTATAATATTAGGTTTTTATGGCATAATTGCGAATACAGTGATGATGGATCAATTTGACGAATGGATTCCCTTTCTCGATATGGATCGGACATTATTAATTTGGCCATATTTATCATTATCTAAAAATTTCTTTTTACCATTTCTATTGCTTTTCATTGTTTGTTTCGCATTAACATATAAAGAAGATATTCCCGCTTATGGCATAAAAGCTTCTTTATGGTTGGTTCCAATTGTAATTGCTGAAGGTTTTTTATTTTATTGGTCGATGTTTGGAATGTCTTTAGAACCATTTATATTACAGTTTTTATATTTTGAGGGCTATTTGAATGTAATGCTTTTATTTTTAACGGTTATAATTGGCTCCTTGTCAGGGATGTTAGTTAAAAAACTTCTCGAAAAGAGAAAAGAAGGAGCATATTAATTTTACATTTCTTTCCTTTAAGACCATTTTTTTCCTATTTTTTTTTCCTTTTCCGTTTGTTTCGTTTTTTAGATTATTTTTAGAAGTAATTGGAAGATTATTCGCATTTCCGATGTTGCTTTGACGGTTAAAACATTCCTCGGTGAAAACTTTCACAGCAACACACCAACATGAGTGAATCGACTAGTCGCTAAAAAATTATGAAAAACATGGATATTTAACGTATTTTTTCGTTCTTTTTTAGGAAAGAAGAAAAGAAATAACTAAATCCTTCAAGAGAAGATAATTCTTTAATGTTATTTTTTGTAATAATTGAACTTTTCAAGTAAATACGATTTTGAAAAATTGAAAAATTAAAAAAAAAAATAGTAAATATTAAATTGAATTTATTTATATTTCAGATTTATTTTCTTTTGCGTTTTATGATGTATATTAATCCTAGAACAGATGGTACCATAGCTAAAAGCACAAATATCGTAGAATATCCCGGAATACCAGGTGGTAAGACAGCTGCTTGGATTCTTGATCCTCCAAGCCAAGCGGGGTAAAGTCCTGGACCTGCGGGACCACCGACTTCTGCTGCAAGTGGACCGATAGTAAATCCAGAATTAATAACCATTCCCATAGTTCCTTGGCTTTCAAAAATAGAATGGACCTCTTTATTTATTATGATGTCAGCTACCTCATTATATGAATCTTGTTTATCTGTTAAGAACTCTACATTTGCTAAAATATTATCTAGCGTGGAATTCATTAAATGAGCGTAGTTATATCCCCAGCCAGGGGGCTTAGCAGCGCTGGATGAATACCAATATGTAGCATATTGTGCTGGATCTAAAGGATTCATTAGATATACGTATGAAAACATATCATACATACTGGCTCTACCTGTTGCAACAAACTGAGTCCATAGATCACCAGATACAGCAGCATCCTCTCTAACATCTAATTCAAAACCTAGAGCCTCAACAGCTTCTACTGCAAACCCCGTCGTTAGTGAGTTGGGATATATTAAGAAGGTGTAAGTGTCTATGGGATTAGATCTCGCAACAGAAACCCATTCAGCAGTTGTGTTAGCTAAAGACAATCCTCTCGCTGCAGCTAGACCATTATAATATGGATCACTGAGGAGAATTGTTCTTGCGGCTGTAAGGTCAGGAGCAGGTCCTGGATGGGATACACCACCCTCATCGGTAAATGGACTACTCATGCCAAATGGACTCCAGCAATAGATACCTCCGCCACTAGTGGCAGGATAAACAGCCGACACAAAACCATTATAGTCGTATGCATAAGAAAGAGCTTTTCGAACTGTTTTATTTACTCCATCGGGGTATTGTGTTCCAGAGGGTAAACCCAAAGTAACTGTACAAAAAGTACTGGTTGGAAACCATTCTTTTATCGTTAGTCCTCCGAGGCTCGCAAGTGGCTTGTTGATTGCTTCTGTACTTAGCAAGCTTATAACATTCACGCTCGCATCGGGAACTGTTGGAATGTACGTCAAATAAGGAGAGGCAATAGCATCAGCAATTGGAGCTGGGTCTTGGAGCATGGAGTTAACTAAATCAATATCAGTGGCTAACAATGCGTTTCCCCGTGCCGTTTGATCTGCAAAAAATCTACCATAAAGATCTGTAACAGAAAATAATCCCACCGCTTCCATAGCAGTTCTGTTCCAATGATTCATAAATTTGGTCGAGTGAGCTTTACTTTCAACGACAAAATCAACAGATTCAAATTCATATGGACCTGTCCCTATCATATGCCCTGGAAAAGGAGTTCCATCGTAAGCATTAGGAACTGCCCCATAACCAGCTATCGATTGATTGAACCAAGGACCATATGCAGCTTGTGAAATAATTTCATGATAACTTGCAAAATAAGTCAAGTCTGTATACCATTTGTTCAGAGTAACATTAACGACATACTCACTAACTACAATTGTTGAATTAATTCGTGGAATAAATTCAGGATTTACGGTTTTGAAAGGGTTTCGCATTATACCTTGTGAAAGTGTACTTACTGCAAGACCAGAATCAACATCTATAATATCTGGAACATCTCCATCAACTACATTTGTGATTGTAACATTGTCAGCTGTATTTGATGCTGAAATTTCTGAAACTGCTCCGATGGCATCACCTAAAACGTCAGAGACATTTACTTGAGAAATAGCAGCAGAAATATTACAATATATCGGCATTCTACCGGATGGTGCAGGATCTATAGAATTTGCTCCTGTTGTATCAAAGTAGATATAATAATCTTGTACACCAGTAGTTGTTTTTGAAGTGTAAGTAATGTATTCTCCGTCATTAATAGTTTCCCAGTTTGCTGTGTCTATGAATGAAACTTCAGGGTCGTTTATAGCCCAAGATAAATC
>JAGXNZ010000010.1 GCA_019894655.1 Promethearchaeota archaeon
ATTATAGATGAAATTCTTGATTCGGAGGCAGCTGGTTTTACTAATATTAATATTGGATTAGAAAAAGGATTAAAAGAACTAAACAAGATTAAGGAAAAAACAAGACATAAATTTGGGATTTTAATCACCGATGGAAACTATAATCGAGGGGAAAATCCCATTGATTTAGCGAAAAAATACCCTAAATTACATGTAATCGGAATACCCGCTGATAATGATCCTGAAAGAGGAATTGACACCTGTCGAGAGATAGCTCGAGTTGGACAGGGTAAATTTTTTGCCGTTAATGATTACAAAGAGATTCCTCGGGCATTGATAGAATTGTTATCTCAGGTTTAATAAAAAAATAATCGTGCTTTAATTACTAGAATTAAGGTAATTTTTAGCTAATTTCTTAAAAATTCTTCTCATTGTTTCAGAAAGTGCAGATTTTGAAATATTTAAATCTTTAGCAAATTCGCTTAATGAAATACTTCTTGGAATGTTAAAAAATCCATTTTGATATGCAAGATTTACTATTTCATTTTGTCTTTTCGTGAGGAGAGTTGATTTATAGTAATACCCTATGTGCTCGATTTTCGCTTTTATGTCTTTCTTTTCTAACTGTGTTAAGAATCTATCTACTTTTGAACGATTAGTTATGGCTTCCATTCGTATTTTCCCATCTTTTACTAGTACTGGATATGAGATTAAAAGTTCAGTTTTAACTAAGATATTTAATATCCATGGGTCTACTTCTTTTACATTCAATATTACAAGATCTTCACCTTCAAATAAGATTTGTGAAGATTTTTTAGCTAAACTATCTTTAAAATCAGAAATAAATTGCTTTACAGATGAACCCCTTATTTGGAACGAAGTAATCCCTGAATTTTCTTCAATTAGAAAGTTAGAAAGAATATGGAAATTCAATTCGGGATATTTATTATTGAATGTTGCTAACCATTTATCTTGGGGTATATCTATGCTAAGTTTAATTTGTACGATATCTTGAGACATAATAGAAAAAATTATGCAATTCAAAAAAACTTTACCCGTAAAGGAAACAGAAATTCTCCTAATAATAGGTTTTAGTTTTGAAATTAAGCTTCCTTCAACAAGATGATAAAATTGCTACCCTGTGAATAATCCCCCACTACTCTATTTTCGACCCACACCTGCCCACCGTAGCTATTGATTATGGTTTTTACTAACGACAACCCTATACCCATTCCACCCGTGCTCCTGTCATTTTTATAATTCCGTTCAAAAATGGGGTTTTTTCTACCGTCGATTATCCCCAAACCATTATCTTTAAATTCGATCTTTACGAAGTTTTTACCTTCCTGATAAATTTTAGATAAATATATCCATAATCTTATTTTTTCGCTGTCGTTATGAATAACTCCGTTTATTAATAGGTTTTCGAAGGCATCAATTAGAAGTTCACCTCCCACAACATTGGTAATTTCTTGAACAGCTTTAAAACTTATTTCTGGTTCCCTTTCATGAAATCTTGAGCGAATTTCTTCAATTGACATATCGAGTACTTTTTTTACATCTATAGATTTTAAACTCATTTCTCCTTCTTCTATCTCTGAAAGTTTCCGCACATTTGAAACCAGAGAAGCTCCTCTCTCTAATTGTTGCTTGATTATCTCTGTCATTTTTCTTTCTTTCTCCGAGATATCGTAATCTCCTTTCCAAATTTTCATTAGTTGAACTGATGCGTTAATGTTATTAAAAATATTACTCACATCGTGCGCTAGCAAATCCTTGTAGAAATCCGCTTTATCATACGCTTTTCTGTATCGTTCTTCAGATTCTATTAATTCTTGTTTAGCTTTCTTACGTTTTGTGATATTAATCGCAGCTCCTTCAATACGATTTTCTTTTTCAAACATTCGAGCTGAAATACTCAACCAAATCGGAGTACCATCTCTTTTGGTGACGAGTATTTCATATCCTCTAACTTCTTTGTTAGCACGAATTTCATTTAAAAGGTCAATCCGTTGCTTAGGATCAATATAATGTTCCGTAGCAATATAATCCGTTAAACATTCTTCCCGATTGTTATACCCAAATAATTTAGCAAAAGTTTCATTGCATTCTAAAAATTTCCCATCACTTATACTTGACCAGTATAATCCTACTTGTGCGTTATCAAAAATGTATTTATATTTTTCTTCTGATTCTATTAACTTTTGCTCTGCTTTCCTTAAATCAGTAATATTAGTCATTACGCCATTATAGTTTATTATCTCTCCTTTATCGTTTTTAATAGGAACGCCATGATCTCTTACATAAATCTCTTTACCTGTATCTTTATGTTTTATTCTATAATTCAGGATAAATTCCTTCCCATATTTTATGGCTTCTGCAAATATTTTATTAGTTTCCTCACGATCATCGGGATGAATTGTTTGAAAAAAAAGATTAGGATCTTTTAAACTGTTTTCTACAGGTATACCTGTCCAATCCTCCCATCTATTAGAAAGAAATAAAGTAGTACTGGTTTCATCAGGCAGTGATGAATATATGGTATCAGGTATATTTTCAATGAGAGTTCGAAACTTCTCTTCAGATTCTTTTAGTTTTTGTTCTGCTACTATTTTTTCCGTAATGTCTTCTGTCATTACCAAATCTGCTGTTCTACCCATGTAATTAATAGTCTTAGAAATACTATTGATCCACGCAATCTCACCCGATTTTTTTATTATTCGGTATTTATAGCGGTTTATGACCTCAATATCACCTTCTTGCTTTTTTCTAGATTGTTCTAATACAAAATCTCGATCTTCAGAATGTACTACTTTTGCATACTCATAGGGTTTCCAATTCTGAATATCTTCTTTACTATATCCATTTACTTCAGTTGTTCGCTGATTAAAATATTTAAATAATCCATCTTGTATGATATAAATGCTCATAAATGATTGTTCAGCAATATTTCTGAATTTTTCTTCAGATTCTTTTAATTCTTCTTCAGCTCGCTTACGCTCGGTAATATCTTTGAAAAAACATAAGGCTTGCTTGAAATTCCCGTTATCGTCATATTCTATCCTTCCATCTAATAAAATAATTCTATGAATCCCATTCTTTTTGACGATTTCGTATTCTACATTCTGAATAGCACCTACTTCTTTGAATTGAGAGAATCTAGAATTTAACACCTCTCTACTTTTGAGAACTAGAAACTCACCAAAACACTTCCCTATCACTTCTTCTTTATCATATCCTACAAAATCAAGCCAAGCTTGATTTATATCTATAATCTTAACATTTTCATCCAAAGATTGGTAAGGGAGTGGAGCGTATTCATAAAATAATTTGTTTCTTTTTTCTAAATCTCTTAACTCTTGTTCTTTATCATATCTTTTTTCCATTACTTCAAACACCTTTGTTAATTACGCTTTTATTGCTTTATTGATTAGATCTATTAATTCTTCAATTTTAAAGGGTTTACTAAGAAATGCTGTAGCCCCCATTGAAATAGAAAGCTCTTTCATCGTAGTATCAGCACTAGCAAAGATGATTTTCGTGTTCGTGTCAATCTTCAATATCTCATTCATTGCGTCAACTCCATTCATTACAGGCATTCGATGGTCCATAATAATTACTTTAGGTTTTTCTGAATGATTTCTATAATTTTCAACGGCATCCTTACCATTGATAGAGAATTCAACTGAATAATCCCCCATTTCTGCTAATAATAACTTATAGAGTTTTAGCATAGTGCGGTCGTCGTCAACAACCAGAACTTTAGCGATAATAAATCACCTTATGTAAAGATATAATATTAGAATTTGTATTTATGTATATCACAAATATAGCATGTTAAGGTGTAAATGAAAGATCGAAGGATATTATAAGGCTAATCCAATTAAAAAGTATAAATGAAATAAAAAAAAATTAATTACTTAGATTTAGCAATTTCTCTGCCAAATTCTACGCATTCTTCCAAACTTTCATCATTAGGGTTCCACAAAGCGCGTATGCCGTCATTAATTACAGAAAAACCGCTCTTTTCTAAATGTTCCTTTATAACCTTTACTGATTCTCCACTCCATCCGTAACAACCAAATGACGCTGCTTTCTTGTTTTTAAAACGCATTCCCTTAATCATCTCCAAAATTTCGGCAACACTAGATAGAATTCCTCCACCAATAGTAGGTGATCCTACTAGAATAATCCTAGATTTAAAGATCTCTGTAATTAAGTCGTTTTTATCGGTTTTTGCTATGTTATACAATTTAACATTAACTTTCTTATCGATTTCACGAATTCCTTTTGTAATTGCTTCTGCCATTCTTTTTGTTCCGTCCCACATTGTATCGTATAATATTGTAATTTGATTTTCTTGGTAATCATTAGCCCAAGTTAAATATTTTTCTACGATTTGAGTTGGATTGTCTCTCCAAATAACTCCATGACTTGTTGCAATAATATCTATTGGAATGTTTAGAGCTAAAACTTCCTTGATTTTTTTATCTACGAACGCACTAAAAGGTGTTAAAATATTAGCGTAATATTTCATACATTCCGTAAATAGCTCATTTTGATCAACGAGATCGTTATACATATATTCTGTGGCGTAATGTTGACCAAACGCATCATTACTGAACAGTATGTTATCTCCCGTTAGATAACATGCCATGCTATCTGGCCAATGAAGCATTCTCATTTCTACAAAGATTAATTGTTTACTATTTCCTAGATCTAATGTATCCCCCGTTTTTACTACTTGAAAATTCCAATCTTTATGATAGTGGCCTTTTAACGACTTAACACCATTAGCTGTACAGTAAATTGGAGTGTTTGGTATGCTTTTCATTAGTTCAGGAAGTGCTCCGCTATGATCAATTTCCGCGTGATTAGCTATAACATAATCAATCTTATCCAAGTCAATTTCTTTTGAGAGATTTTCGACAAATTCTTTTGAAAAAGGCATCCATACTGTGTCAATAAGGACAATTTTCTCTTCTCTAATTAGGTAAGAATTATATGTGGAACCACGATATGTGGAATATTCATTTCCATGAAATTTTTTAAGTTCCCAATCTGTTTTTCCTACCCAATATACATTATTTTTTATTTTAAAACTCAAATTTCTCATCCAAATTTATTTTTGTATTATGATAAGTAAAGTGGAGTTTGGTAATATAAAAACAATTTTTCATTAAATTATAAGAAATCTTTGATAGAGACGATATTAAAATTTCTTTCTTGAAAAATAATCTGCGAGAAAAAGAGGCTCTGGTTGTTTGTGATTTTTGGCTGTCCTTAACGCTATTTCTACTGCTACATCTAAAGTAATTTTATAACCTACGCTAATGAACATAGGGTTCATAGCATCATTTAAACAAACAGCGTATCCAAGAAGTTCTCGATTTTCTACCATCGAATTTTG
>JAGXNZ010000108.1 GCA_019894655.1 Promethearchaeota archaeon
ATTTATTGAATTAGCTTCTCTTCAACAACTTATCTCATTTTTGGAATTATTAATAGTTCGTAAATATATTCCAAGCTTAATTTTGAAGTACACTTTTCTTTTTGTTTGCTTATCCTTGTTTTAAAAGAAAAAAGAAGACTAACTCAAGAATTTAGTTTATTAAAAATTAGCGTTAATATAATATGGAATTAAACAGAAGATGATAGTAAATTACAATTTATTGCTGGTTATGAAGCATTTGTTTTATATATTAATTGCCTAAAATTTCACAATAAAAGGTTGAAAAAGTCTTATGCTCAATCAAATATCACCGACTCGGATTATCTTAGTTTTTGGGCTACAACCGGTATTCGTATTCTTTTTTCTTTATATTGCGTATTTAATCTTTAAAAGGAAAATTACCCAAGCGACAAAGGTGTTGCTTATTTTTTATATTCTGACAGGTTTTGGATTAATTTTTAATATGGTAGCTGTATTAATAACTTTAACTAAAATAGAATGGATTAGCTTTCTTAGTTATGCTATTATGAGTTATTTTGTCTTCATTCCTCAAATATTCCTTGTTCTCTTTATATTAAAACTGCTCAATAATCCAGTGGGTTTCAATAAGAAAAAGCAAAATATTTATTTTATTTTATTTTGTATAATAACACTATTAATAATAATGATTCCGGGGGGGATTACTGTAAATGAAAGCACTAATTGGGCTCCCCGTTATAGTTGGGTATTTCTTATTATTGTTTACATCTTCTACTCGAGTTTTATCTTCATTCCTATTCTAGTAAATCTTATTAAATTGTTGAAAACTTTTGAAGATAAATCTTTGAGAAGAAGATTATTACTCTTTTCTTATGGTACTATTGGGGTTATGATTGGTGTTTATGGGGCTGCATTGTACAACGCTTGGGATGAACCAACTTATAGGTTAATTTGGAGTTTGATTCAACTCTTTTTAATTCCAACTTCATCACTTCTGATATATTACGGAATCGGTAAAAATCTATGATTAATCATAAAAGTTCGAATTATGCATGAACTTCATGATTCGTAAATAATTTTTTATAAGATTTTAGTAATAATAGTATTATGAACGATGAGAAAGAAGTAGGAAAAACAAATTCTGAGTTTGACCAGAAAAAGGATAAAGTTGTAGAATTTGCCATTTTCGATTTCCTTAAAATTAACTTAATTAGTTTCTTGGCTCCTTTATATGTATGTTTAGGGTTTTTTTTATTATTCGAGTATGGTTTTATAATTCCATTCTCAATCCCGTTAGATATTCATATTTTTCTACTCGCTGGATTTCTTTTTTTTCTTTATTTCCTTTACCTTATTCTCTTAATTGAGTTTACAGCATTATGGACTGGTAGATGGAATAAAAAATCTCCCCCTGTAGAAGGCGTGTTTAGAAGAGTTTTAGATGATAAAGAGGGCGATGAGGGTAAAATGATGAAATACTATCATAAGCGAGGATTTATCATTAAATTTCCGATGTGGTTAACTTCGAAATCTCCGTTCCCATGGCTCGTTAATAGAACTTTGCGGAGAATAGGTCACAATAAACTCGGGAAAAATGTTATTTATTGCGATGCGTACGTAGGATTAGAACTTACTGAATTAGGAGATAATGTGTTCATATATCCTACTTCTGCCCTATCAAGTCACGCTGTAAACACAATATTTGGGAAAATTAGTATGATGAAAATAAAAATGGGAAAAAATACAACACTGTATCCTGGAGTTATAATGGGGCCAAATGCTTTAACCACCGATAACAATGTAATTTTTCCAAACACAGTGTTGCATAAGAATTGGCGAGGAAAGCCAGATAAACTCTACTATCAAGGTAGTCCTGGGCGCCCTATAGAAGCGAGCGATAATGAATGATTAAAAAATACTAAGCACATTCTATACAAAATACGATTTTAATCTTTACTTTTTGGATATTTTTCGTGCTTTTGTAAGAATTCACGATACGAGTTTAGTTTATCCAAAACAGTTCCTGCGAGATCTAAAGATTCAAAGACGGGAACATTTCGATTAAGCAATTTCAGCTTGAACTTGTATCTACTTTTATATTCTTCAAACCCCTCGTTGATTTTTAGCATGACGCAATACATAGGTTTTGTACATACACTCTTCGCTTTGGATATGTATCGAATAAATTCTTTATTTAGATCTAATCCACCATATCCTAATTCTTCCATTAGGTCAGAAAATCCACCAAATCTCTCGGGATCCTTGATGAAAAGGATAGATGAAATGTTAGGATCTTTATCAAGGGCTAATATCGTACGATAGTAGATATTGGGTTGAATTCCCATCCCACCAAGATCTATTGGGTTTGACAAGTTCGTATTTACATCGGGAACGAACCGTTTCATTTTATTGACACTTTTTGCTGAGAGTGGGGGAATCGTTAGGTTGTACTTCTCTAAAATATCTATCGCTTCTATCGTGGATCCTCCACCTATTCCGATCACGCCAACATTTCGCGAATTAGGTAAATGAGTTAAATTAAAAGCAGATGCCAACGCAGCAAGTTCATTTGAATTACTTGTTATGCAACTCCCAGTTTGTTTTCCTACAGCTTTCCAAATTTCGTTGTTACCAGCCAAACCTCCTGTGTGAGATAATATCGCTTTTTTAGTTGCTTCTCCGTACCCCGCCCGCCAAAGAATAACAGGTTTGCGGTTTAAATTACACTTTTTAACAATATCCATAAAATTTCTTCCTTGATCAATACTCCTTAGATTTTCAATGTATAAGCCAATAATTTTTGTTTGGTCGTCGTTTAAGAAATATTCTAAAAATTCCACGGGAGATAGGTCAAGAGAATTCCCTATCGAGATGAATTTGGATGCATACAATCCATATGATACTATGAGTTGGGATATGTTTTGAGCGATTCCCCCCGATTGAAAAATTCCTCCGAAATTACCGTACTTACGGGATTGCTCGTAAGCAAAAAATAATCCTCCTTTAGGATTATAAACACCAATACAATTTGGACCGATGATTCGAAGATTATGTTTACGAGCTATTTCAATAGTCTGTTTTTCTAGATCCTCGTTACCAACTTCGCGGAATCCTGAAGAGAAAATTGTGCAAAAGGGAATAGACTTTTGGCCTACTTCATCTAAGACCTTTGGAACTAAGCGTGCCGGAACTGCAATAATAACATAATCTATAGGTTCAGAAATTTCTAATATTGATGCGTAAACCTTCTGGCCATATAATGTTTTTCCTGCTAATCTTGGGTTAAATAAATAGGTTTTTCCCTTAAATTTACCCCTCATTGCTCGAACAAAAAAACCTCCACCTGCAGGATCATGGCTTGCTCCTATAATCCCAATTGCTCTTGGAAAGAATAATCTGTTAAAATCTATTGATGATTTTTGTAATGAAGACATTGTCATACCTAGAAAAATTCGATTAAATTAATAAAAAATATAGTAGAACTTGACTAAAATATTTTATTGGTAAGTTCTTCCTAAAGTTCTGTTTAATAAAGCAATATCGTTAGTAAAAATCCCATCAACACTTAATTTTATTAGTTTTTTCATCATATCTTCCTCATTTACTGTAAATACATTAACTTTAAGACCATGGCTATGAGCTAAATCTATAAATTCTTTATTAACTGTTGGATAATATGGATGGATAGCATATAGTTCATTATCTATTGCTCTTTGAAGATATCTTTTTACCATTCGAATTTTTGTTAAAGCCCTAGGAATTAAATAACCTAATTTTAATCCAGGCTCAATTTCCTTTACTTTTAATAATGCTGTAATGTCAAAACTGCTAACAATTGATGTGCTGATTAGGTTTTCTTCTCTTAAAACCTTAATTAAATCGTTTACAATTCCGGGAGCAATAATTTCAGGCTGGAGTTTTATTTTTCCTCTAGTGAGTGCTATTAATTCCTTAAATGTAGGTATTCGCTCGCCCTCTCCAATATCTATCTTCTTGACTTCTTCAATTGACATATCTCGTAAATTTTTTAGTATACCAGCAGTCCTTAAAAGATTGGAATCATGACTTATAATAATTTTATTATCGAGAGTCTTCTGAAGATCAAATTCAATATAATCTGCATTTAATTCAAATGCTCTCTCAAAAGATTTTAAGGTGTTTTCAGGTGCTTCTGAACTAGCTCCTCTGTGACCTATTACTAAAAAATCATTTTTCATTCTACTAAAAATAATATCCCCAAATAGTAATTTGTAATAAATTTTTATTAATCGGATTACTTAGACTATACATTACGGTTCAAAACTTCTTTAAGACGAGTTATATCGTTAGTTATGATTCCATCTGTGCCCATATTAATTAATTTTCTCATAGCAATTCCAGAATTAACGGTCCATGGAAATACTTTAATATTTTTTTCATGGGCATATTCAATAAATTGTTTATCAGCTAGTTTATATAGCGGATTAATTGCATAGTAATTATTTTGAGAAGTGTAATCAATTAATTTCTTTTTATAATTCCAATCTGAGAATTTTCCTGCTTCAGTAGGAACAAGGGTTGCCAATTTTAATTGTGGTTCAATTTTTTGTATCTTTATCAATTCTTCATGTAAAAATGAACTAACTATTGTAGAATCAAGAATATCAGTATCTTGGAATATTTGAATAATTTTGTTAGCAATACCTTCTACCTTAACTTCGCAATTAAGAGATATTTTATCCTTTGCTAACTTAATTAATTCCAATAGTGTTGGAATTAGCTCACCATTTCCAAAATTTAATTTTTTTAATTCTTTAAGTGTCAGTTGTTTGACAATACCTTCGGTTCCTGCTGTTCTTAGGGTATTGTCATCGTGGATGATAACAATTTCACCATCCAATGTTTCTTGGACATCAAATTCAACAGAATCTGCTTTTAAGCGAATTGCTTCTTTAAATGCTTTTAACGTATTCTCGGGGGCTATTTTACTTGCGCCTCGATGACCCATGATGATAATTCTGTTATTTGCATTCATATTGATATTCTCTCATAAAATAATTAATTATTACTTTAAAAGTTAGCATTTGCTTTTCTTAATTAATGAGATCACATCCAATAAGTTTAAATAAGAGATTAACTAAAATCAATATCAATCCATGAGTATACAACAAAGTCAAACTTTTGTTATATATAACGGCCAAAAATTTAATATAGAAAATCAAGCCTTGTGCTTAACCAATAAGAGCATAAAGGATATTGAAAAAATACAAGGGCTCGAAAAATTATCGAACTTGCACACTTTAGATTTATCAAATAACCAAATAACTCAAATTAATGGTTTAAATAAACTCAAAAAATTAGAGATTTTATGTTTAAATAATAATCAAATTACTGAAATAAAAGGTCTTGATAATCTTGAAAACTTAAGGGTATTATGGTTGAAAAAAAACCTAATATCTGAAATCAAAGGTTTAAATTCCCTTCGTAATCTTGAAGAACTTTGGTTAAAAAAAAATAAGATTTCTATAATCAAGAATTTAAATGAACTTAAAAAATTAAAATATTTGTGTTTATGCGATAATCTGATTTCTGAGATTAAAGGACTTGATTCCCTTATTAATTTAAGGAGTTTAAATCTAATTAAAAACAAAATTTCCGTCATAACTAATCTCCAACACTTAAGTAATTTAGAGTTTTTAGATTTAAGTTATAATAGAGTAAGCAATATTGAAGGGTTAGCAAACCTTTCAAATTTAAATTTTTTAGGGTGCACACACAATAAAATAATTCAAATAAAAGATTTAGATAACCTAAAAAAAATTAGTACTCTTTGTTTAGAAGGCAATCCAATAGATTTGCGAAAATTAAGAAAAAATTATGAAAAAACTTTAACCCAAAAAGATAATATCCTAGCTTAACGCACTAAATTCTCATACCCTTATTATTAGTTATACAATAATAACGTAAAAGAAAAATTTAAATATCTGAACTTAACTCCTCTCATTGGACGCCGTTAAGTTTATAAATGTTAAGTATTTTAAGTATTAATTGACGATAGAATATTATACAACACATCTAAGGAATAATAAACTTAAAATAGTAAAAAATGAAAATTTGGTGGTAATCGAAACCATGAAGTTCTGTCCAGAATGCGACAATATCATCTTTCCAAAAAATAAAAAATTATATTGTAAGGCGTGCGATAAAGAATTCAATTTAGAAGCCGAAGCAGATGATTTTAAAATAGTTAAAAAGATCATACACGACGAGAAGGAGTCAGCTCCTATAGTTGTGAAAGAATCAATGAATAATATCAAAATTTCTGCTCGAGATAGAAAAGCTTTTGAAGAATTCTTTGATACTGGTAGTGCTGAGAGTTATTAACCTCACGGAGCGATAGCAATTCTCAGATTTAGAATCATACTTCTTCTTAGTTTTAAACTTTAAAAAAGACAATTTTAAAGATACTTTATTATTATTAGAATTAATAAATTAGGAAATTACGGTATCGTGATTTTACATTAATGTAAAAAATGATTAACCATGAATGAAGTAGAAAAAAAGAAGCGGTTAAAAGGATTTGCTAAGGTTGTGGCTAAAGAAGTAGAAGTTTTGAACACAATCGAGAAATTTAAAGAAGATTATAAGGATTCTTTAATCAAAATTCTTTTAAATGCCAAAGATGGAAAATATGCAGCACTATTAGTAATAGAAAAGGGTAGGATCTATGTTGAGGGCATTGAAAACACCCCAAAATCGAACATATCGAAAAAAACTCTTGGTTGGGATGGTTTAATGCAAACAAAAACCGAAGTGTTTGTAGACATCTTGGGAGGGGGAGATATTTCAATGGGATCAATTATTTGGAAAGTTATCACTTTTCGGATCAAAATAAAAGGTATTAAAAATGTTCTGATTTTAATGAAACTGTTTGAATATGAATAGTGAAGATAAGTTCAACGGGGATTAAATAATTTAATTCGAAAACGAATAAAATCTATTTTTTCCAATCATCCTTCTAATTTGAATACCTTTAAAATTGATAATATTTTTTCTTTTAAACCTTTAGAGTCTTCATCCTTTATAGACTGGATAACCACCTTTTTATCTTGATCAGATATATCTTGAAATTTATCAAGGAATAAGCGTAAAAAGAGCACTTTCTTGGAAGGATTTTTTTGAATATTTGTAATGAGATTATCAATTAATAAATCTATTGATGAGACCTCTTGATTCGATGATTCTGGATCACATATTTTTTCCTTATTAATTCCATGTTCTTTAATAATACTATTCTGTTCAATAATATCTCGTGTAATTTCCCGAAGAAGTTCAATACGAGAGGATATTGGCAAATTTGAAAGAATTTCATCTATCTCTACATTTTTTTGCTCGAAGTCTTCTATAAGTGAAAGTGTTTTTAATATATTTTCTCGCTCCATATACTTCTAACTTTTTTTAAATTTTTAAATTTATCCTTACATTTTATATAAGTATGGATAAAGTTACAGAAGAGATATTAGGTCAATTTCAAGATTTTATATCTTACCGTTTTAATGAACCAGAAATCCTGCTTCAAGCCCTAACTACGCCCCAATTTGCTAACGAAAAAAAACTTCTTCACTATCAAATCCTCGAAACGCTTGGTGATGCAATAATAAAATTAATCCTTAGTTTAAAACTCTATAATAAAGGTGAAGTTGATCCTGGTGAATTAACTAAAACTAAACAACACTTAGAGGATAATCAAACGTTTCAAAAAATAGCGGAGGAAATGGAATTGTGTAAATACATTTTTTCTTCTAAAAAGCAGAAAGTAAAAGACACTTCGATTCTTGCTGATGTATTCGAAGCGATATGTGGGGCGATTTTTCTTGATTCAGGAAATAATCTACAAGTTGTTGAAAAAATAATTATTGATAGGTTTTTCACTGATTGGGAGTCGTTAATAAAGGAATCACCTCACTTATATAAAAATCAACTTTTAGAATATCTACAGAACAAATTCAAGATAACTCCCACTATAAAGTTTGATTATGAAAAGCTAGGCTCAGATAATGATACTCGTTGGATTGCGAAAAATCCAGAAATAGTTGGTATTAATCAAAAAGAGCTAATTAAAGTACCTAATTACTTGAAATCAGAAAAATTTAGAAAAATTAAAGACGCTGAGAAAAATATTAGTCTGAAAATTTTAAAATACTTACAAGGAATATGAAATTCACTCTTATTTCAATCGTTTTAATTTTAAAATAATTTTTATTAGGGAAGTTCGAACAAAATAGAATCTTAAGGTTTAAAACCTTCCTAATACTTCTAAACCTACTGCAGTAATGATTATCTTAGTATTATTTAACTGTTTAAATTTTTAAACTTAAAAAAGGGTTAATCTCAATGTCTGAAGGAAAAATTGTTAAAAAAACTCAGGAAATGGATGAATACGAAAACGAAACTGGAAAACTAGCAATATGGAAAGGAAGTGAAAGTAAAGAATTTCGAAAATGGCAAATGAAAAAACAAAAAAATACGATAAAAAAGCAGAAATTGGAGTCACTTACTCTCTCTCGTGAAGAAAGAAAGAAATTCAAATCAGAATTAAAACAAGAAAAAGAAGTGGGAAGAGATTATGACCACTTGATTGTTGTTGAAAACTTACACAAAACGTACTTACTCGGAACCACGGCGGTAGCGGCTCTCCGTGGCGTTGATTTAACGATTGACAAGGGTAATTTCATAGATATAATGGGTCCTTCAGGAAGTGGCAAAACAACCCTTTTGAACCTAATAGGGGGATTGGATACTCCTACGAGAGGAAAAATTTTCTTGGAAGGGCGTAATATATCTATGCTTAATGACAACGACTTAGCAGAAATAAGAAGAGAACGAATTGGCTTTGTGTTTCAATTCTATAATTTACTACCCCAAATGACAGCGTTAGAAAATGTGATGGTTCCCTTGCATTTTTCCGGAAAATTAAGTAGAAGAGGCAAGAGAAAAAAAGCAATGGATTTATTAACTCTTGTTGGATTAGAAGAACGTTCCCATCATGCTCCTTCAGAGTTAAGTGGAGGGGAGCAGCAAAGAGTAGCGATAGCTAGAGCATTTGCAAATGATCCGGCTATATGTGTATTAGATGAACCTACTGGTGATTTGGACTCAAAAACTGGAGTAATGATCTTAAATTTACTTAGGGATTTAAACAAGAGAGGAGCAACTTTTATATCTGTTTCTCACGATGCAGCTGTATCTGAGTTCGCTTCAAAAGTGTTTCACATGAGAGATGGAAAATTAACCGACAAGGGAAAAATTGGAGGTCTAAAAGAAACAGAAAATATGCAGATACGAAGGAAACAGGACGCTGAAATTAATAAAGAAAAATGTAAAAATATGATTTTTAGATATCTCTTCGCTAATCAAGGGAGAAATCGTATCCAAGTAAGTGAGATTAAAAATAGTGTTCCAAATCCAATCCTTATGAACTTACCAGAACATTTTAACGATATTCTTGTGGAATTATTACAAGAAAATAATATTAGTGGAAATGTTATTGGAAATGAATTGTTTTTAGAATAAGAAATTCATCAACTTAATATTTAAAATAAAATCTATAATTTTTTACCTCATATGTCTAATATAAAATTAGTATTCAAATATGCATTTAAAGACCTATCGCGTCATAAAGTAAGATCATCGTTAGGCATAATTGGTATAATGATTTCTGTAGGGCTTTTAGCGCTGATTCTTTTTTTATCTGATTCTATTTCGGTTACATTTATTGATTATCTTAGCATAGATGCGGGTCAACAAGATTTTAACATTAATGTAAGGCATTATAATGGTGAACCAGACAATAGATCTAATTATTTCGAGTTTCAACCGTTAATAAATACGATACAGAATAATATAAACGAAATTGGTGGATTTATTCCAAGAATGGGTTTATGGGGTGATGTGAACATATCGAAAGGGGTAGGAACCCAAGAATTAGAAAATGAAACGAGAGGAGTATCGATCTCTGGTATAAACTTCACTTTGGAAAATAGATTAAAGTTTGGGAGTTTTATTACGCCTGGATCAAATGAATTACTAGACTTAACAGAATTACCGTTATATCACGTTGCCATTTATTACAAGTTGAATGAGGAAATAAAATACGCAGAAAATGACACAATTGAAATTAGGATGGGTTTACGACATGGTAATAAAGTTTTTTCAAGAGTTCAAAACTTTACAATTGATCGAATTTTTGATTTTCAATTAAAATGGCCAGTTAGCTATACGAATAGACCATTAATTGTTGTTGATATCAACACTCTTTATGATCTCTTTGGAAATGAAACAATTAATGGAACGTGTAATGAACTAATTCTTACGGTAAAAAAAGGCTTAAATTTGTATGACGCTCGAGATATTGAAGGTTCTGAAAATCGGGTAAAAGATTTAGCGGGTGATGTTCAACTTTTAATAGGGATTAATGAATTTAGAATTGAATTGCCTAAATTACTAGTCTTGGGCTTTTCCGAATTTTTAAGTGTTGGAATAACAATAATTTTTGTGTTTGTATCTATGATCACTATGTTGATATCAGGAGTATTAATTAACGGTATACTTAAAACTTCAGTGGAAGAACGAATAAGAGAATTCGGAATCTTTAGGACAGTGGGTGCTACAAAGAAGTATAATTTGTTTATTGTGCTAGTTCAGGGATTTTTGTTATGTAATTTTGGTACGATATTAGGGATTATTTTTGCTCAATTAGCCACTCAATTTATTGTCCTTCCCTTCGCAGGAGCAGCCGTAGCAGAAACCATCCCGGGATTAGCGGGCAATATTACATTTTCTATAACTATTTGGTCAATTTTAATAGCATATATTATAGGAGTAAGCGTTGGACTTATAGTAAGCATTTCTCCAGCAGTAAAAGTGATGAAACTCCAATTAATCGAATCCATTCATCCTTACCGTAAAGAAGATGTCTTATATAAGCTCCAGAAAAAAGCTTCCGTAAATTATAAATTATTAATAGTAGGTGCTATTTTGGCGGTAAATGGTGCGTTTGTTCTTTTTGTTATTCCAAGAATATTAACTACTGGAGATTTTGCGCTGATGTCAGGTACTTTAATAGCTCTCCTCATTATTTTTTTAATTGGAATGACATTTGCAGGACTAGCCATATTACCCTTGATATTAAGACTTTTCATAAGGTTATTTAGAATATTTGGTAAGAGAATAGCACCAGTGTATAAAATTTTTATATTTCGATATGCAAGGAGAAATTCTAGTACCGTTGTTACCTTTGCTTTTACTTTTTCTTTCATAATATTTACTTCTAGTATATTTAGTTTCTTAGCTAATGAATCAGTAGTTGGTGCACACCTTAACTACGGAGCAGATTTAGTTATAGAGACGCAAGGTTGGTATGAACCAGAAGAAATTGAAGCTTTAACTTTATTTGGAGGGGGTGGCGGTTTTCTCAGTATTTCTCAAGAAAATGGGTATAATATAAATCCTAACAGAATCTTGACAAGTGATTTCGAAGAAGAATTGTTAGAGATGGAGGGAATTGAGAGAGTTTCTACAGTAATCGCGAGCCCATTTCACCTAACTCAAATTTATTCAGAGGAAGGCCAAGTATTTGCCGCAGAGATTGGCGATTACGCAGGTTTAGCGACTCAAGAAATTACTTTAATAGGAATTGATGAACAATATCCCTCTACAATTAAAACTCAGTATGTAGAATTTACTCAAGGTAACATTATTTCGTCTTTTAGCCAACTTTTTAGCATTCCAGATGGATATACGTGTATTATTTCCGAGGGTTTGTCTCTAAGTTTAGATATGCATTTAGGGGATATAATACGGATTTCAATTCAGCGTGGTTATGAAAATGAGATATACACATTTAAAATCGCAGGAGTAGCAGCAGCTATGCCGGGATTTTCTTCGGAATTTGGCAGGTCCAGCGCATCAGCAAACATGGGAGGAGTCATGATCTCGCAAGAAATATATATGACGCTTATGGATATCCCTCCTATTCCCTATCTGGAAAAAATTTTTGTTAAACTTAATTTATATTCTCAAGGATTGTCTCAAGATATTATGGCACTCGTAAGAGAGAACGAGGAAGACTTTGATTTTGAAGTTATTAGCTTACAACAACAAGTTACACAACAACAATTATTATTTTCGATTATTAATATATTTTTTTCAATAACATTAGACGCAACAGTTATAATCTGCCTTTTTGGTTTACTTTCATCTTCTTATTCGACAATCATCGAAAGAAAGAAAGAAATCGGAATCATCAGAACATTAGGTCTAAAAGGCAAAGAAATCGTACGATTGTTCACAATTGAATCATTAATTATAATGATGAGTAGTGGGACCGTAGGGGTTATAGTAGGATGGGTAACAGGGTTATTG
>JAGXNZ010000109.1 GCA_019894655.1 Promethearchaeota archaeon
ATATCTCCAAATTCTACCATCCTTTGACCTCATTAAATTATAAAATAAGAGTATATATTTTATATTAGAATTATTATTCGATAAGTAAATTCAATACTTTTAACCAATTAAATTCTCTAATGAAAAATTTAATGTAAAATAAATAAAAAAAAGAGAGTTTTTTTGTTTTAGCGAAGAGAGTTTAGATTATAAACCCTCTATTTATTTTGGTGGAGCAAGAACAATTTCTATGCTAGAAACATTGTTTGATTGACCATTCTCTCCTTCTAATACTTCTGTGGAGAGTCTGATGTCTTTATATTCAGTTCCTTTTAAGAATCTGTTTCTTAAAATTTCGCACACATCAACCGCGTGGGAAATAGCTCTACCTCTGGCCTTAACCGTACAATCTTCACCCGTATTAAGGATCATCATTGTAGCCATTACGTAATTCATGGTTGGTCGGCGCCCCACAAATACGCTATTTTGTTCTTTGTTTGACCTATGTTTTTCTTTTGGTTTATCAGCTTCTTCTGACATGATATTTACCTCTATGTTTTATTTTGTATTGTTTTTATTTTGTATTTTTTGTATACTGTATTATTGTTCTCTCGTAAGATTTTTATTACGATTTTTATTACATTTGTTTTTAATTGTTTTTTTCATAAAAATCTTATTATCTTATTAATATATAATAACTCATTCGAATAATAAGCATCTAAAATCTTACATCTTACAACTGAATTCTCAGAGTCTTAATAATAGAAGCAGTGCTGAGACCTCACAAGGGCTAATAACGATTTAGAATTTAAAAAGAAATAAAAAAAAAAAGTGATTTAAATTATAAACCTTTTAATCTTACTCCTAGAAACATTAAAAACCAAGCGAGAAAAACTAATCCCATTCCAAAAATACCCCACCACTGTTCGGAAGTGAATGTTCCGAAAGTTAAAGGTGGTAGTATGTTAAGAAGCGAAAAGAAGTGTTCAATTAATATGAACAATCCTCCAGCTAAGAGTAGAAAGGTTAATATCACGGTAAATTTCGAAGGTGGTGTCCATGGCATTTATATCATCTAATATTAATATTTTTTTGATGTTTACTATTAACTTTGCTTCAATATTAAAGTTTAATTTATAAGACAAAAGTATGAGATTTCAATTTAAAGATATTGATTATTTTACATTACAAAACGGGGGAATTTTCCACTTTCCTTATATCTTAAATTTCTTCTTTACTGTTTTCGATCTCATCTTTATCTTTTTCATCCTGATCATCGTCATCGCCTTTATATATATCTCTCACTATACTGAAAATAAGAAGCGCTGATATGACGACTAATAAAGGGATTAGTAAGCCAGAATCGGTTAAAAATATTTTTACCCAACCTATATAAGGAATACAACCGACTACAACACCGATTATACGATTTTCTGGAATTGGTTGGGGATCAGGAGTTAAGTTAGCATCACCTTGAGTTCTGAAATACCACGTGTCGCCTATTTGGTACTTATCAATCACACGATGGACTATGGGTTCAATAGGAGCAGAAAGCCACAATCCCTGTGCGTTGAATACAATTATATCCCCATTTTGTTCTTCAGCAGTACCATTTTTTATATCCTCTGCGTCGATTCCCATCACGAATAATAAATCTCCTTTATGTATTTTAGGTTCCATTGAACCACTGACTACGACTACTATAGGGGATTCTGTATTGAATGAAATTTGAAGGATAAAATATACTAAAAAAGATCCAAAGAACGCAATACTAATCATTACGACAGCAATGATAATCTTTTTTCTAGAAACGGATTTTTTTTTTTTCTCTGTGCCGTTCTTCATTTTTTTTTTAATATCTGACATTTCCTCATACTCTTGTCTTAATAAATAAAGATGTTAATATAAATTTTATTTTAATTCCATCAACGATTTAATATATTCTGTTAAAAGAAGGTGCCTACAGTCGAGATTTTTATATGCCCGTCCCATTTGAGATAGTATTTTAAATCATTAAATCTTAATCTAGAATTACTGATTTAATACGATCATCATATTTATTGTGATCTCATCAGGGTGAGGTGTTCGTAAATGATTATGGAAGATCCCATTTTAAAAGATTATATCATTGGAGATATCATCAGAGAAGTTGAGCAAAAAGGATTAGACATAGAAAAAGTTTATGTAGAAAATTTTCTAAATAATTTCATTAGTGAATATGAGCGATTACCAAAAAAGAGTGAAATTAAACCTATTGTTTCAAGTTATCTAAAAATGCTTGAAAGTCAAACATTAGTTACAGGAATTCATCAAGAATCTATTAATCTTGAGACAAATTCTAATCTGATCGATCCGGTTGTAAAGAATTTTATTCAAAAAAAAAATTTTATTAATTCTATAAAAAATGAAGGTCTTTTCACCCACTCAGGAGAAATACTAACAATTCCAAAACCAGAAAGTCGTCGATTATGTCCTATTTGTGATGATGATAATTGGTATAAAATTCACGAATCAATGGATAAGAATGATATAATATGTCATTTTCCACGAGTTTATGGAAAAATTTATACTTGCAGTGGCTGTGGATGTGTTTGGAAAGAAAAATGAATCCAAGAATGTAAAAGATTAATTTATTACTCATTCTATAAGGTTTTAATTATTGAAAAATATTAAATAGGATTCATAAATTTTAAACTATAATTTTTATATAGTTATAGATTTAAAATTATAGTATGGTATTTTAATGAATTTAAAGTATCAAAAATTAATTGCGTGATTAAATTATGGAAAATGATTTAGCTATTATTTATAATCCCATTGCGGGGAGTATTAAGCAGGCACTACAGGATATAGAATTCGCAAAAAAATGTTTAGACGATCTTAAAGTGTCATATAAATTAATGAAAACGGAGTTTGCTGGACACGCTATTGAATTAGCGAGTCAATTGGCTAAAGAAGGATATAGAGTTATTGGGGCGGGAGGTGATGGTACATGTAATGAAGTTATGCATGGGGTCATTAGTTCAAATTCTGGAGCTTTGTGCGGCTTCATTCCCATGGGTTCAGGGAATGATGTTCCTGCAGTTATCGGGATAACCCCTGACATAAAGAGGGCTTGTGAAATTATCGCAGAAGGTTATACGGGTAAATCTGATATAGGATTTGCTAAGACGGATCAAGGTGTTGAACGATACTTCTTAGGTGTTGGATCACAGGGTTTCGATGCTGAGGTTGCCAGAAGGGCAAATGAAAATCTTGACAAAAACTATAATACCATCGTTATTAAGACGTTATTCAAATGGAAAAGTAGAGAAATAAGAGTCGTGATGGATAATGACACTTTCGAAGGAATGGCTAACCTAACGGCCGTAGGAAATGGTGGAGCATATGGAGGAGGAATGTACATATGTCAAAAAGCAAGCGTAGAAGATGGATTGTTTGATATAAGTGTCGTTGATATTGGTAAGTTTAAATTACTTTTTCAATTTAAGAGAATGTATAGTGCTTCATTATTACCTCATCCTGATGTATTTGAGTATCAGAGTAAAAAAGTACGAATTGAAATGGTAAATTCAGAAGATGATCCTTATCTGTGCCAAGTTGACGGTGAAATCTTAGGAAATTTGCCAGTTACCTATGAAACCATTAAAGATGGTTACGAGTTTATTCGTCCAAAGACTAATGAAGTTGCTGAAGCATTCAAAGAAAAATACGGTAAATACTTCTATGAATGTGAACAATGAAAAAATAAATTTCTTTCTTTTTAACCAAAAACTATACGTAAATTATGCCTGATTGGGACGAAGTTTTCGCCGAAAAGGGGAAGTATTTTATAAAGCCACATCCGGATATGGAAAGAATAGCTAAGCTGTTTATCGATGAAGGAGTTAAACGAGTATTAGATTTAGGATGTGGAACTGGGAGACATCTTCTATTTCTATTAAAAAAGGGATTTGAAGTTTACGGTCTTGATGGTTCACCAAATGGTTTAGAAATTGCGAAAAATTGGTTAAATGAAGAAAATTTATCATCAGAACTAACATGTCAAAAAATTGAACAAGAATTTCCATATAAAGATGAATTTTTTGATGCTATTGTCTCAATTCAAGTTATTCACCACAATTTAATGAAAGATATATTATTTACTGTTAATGAGTTAGAACGCATTTTAAGAAAGGGAGGTTTCATTTATATCTCATTTCCATTGCGCCAGGGCTTCTATATAAAGGAGGAAAATATGAAAAAAGTTGAAACTGGAACTTACATCCCCCTTACAGGACAGGAAAAAGGTCTTCCACACCATTTTTTTACCATTCCAGAATTAAAAAGAGTTTTTCGTTCTTTTAAATTAAACGAAATTTATATCGACAAGACCAATCATCGAGCAATCCTAGGCCAGAAGAAATAAGTTTTTTCCTTATACTCTTAAATTTTTTATTTTTATTATGATTCTAATGATTTTTTCATTGCTCGTGAACGAAACCATAATATTACAGCCACGAGACCTATTATTGGTAAAATAATCAAGATTAATATAAATAACTCAGTATCCAGAAGGTTAAAATCGTCCTTCCATGGAAAATTTCCTTGGTACTCATTTGGATTATTATAATAATTATTATACACGAATTGTTCTACAGTTTTTCCTGTGATTTCTAAACTAGTGTTTGAAATGTGAGTGATATCATCTTCAGTAGTATGGTGATAAGGCCATTCAGAGGGCTGATTCCAAAATTTAATTATTAAATCTGCAGAAGGTATCCCATAATTTAAAAATGGTAAATGGTCATCAGCGATTTGTTCAACAATCGGATTAATTGGAAATGCGCTTGTAAATCCCAATTGCCTGCCTGTTTCAAAGAGTTCACTCATTAATGAGGATGTTGAGTGTTGTTCGTTAATAAAAGTTAAATTTTCACCTCCTACCATATCTAATAGAATCATAGCGTCAAAATTCTCTTCTGATGAATTATAAAAACTGTCAATTTCAAGAATAAATTGCTCAGAACCTTCAATCCAATCCCACCCGGGAATTCCAGCTCCCAGGTCAAACCCTTGATCTTCAGCGTCAAAGAATAAAAACCAAATTTGCACCGTCAAGTTATTTATTCGACTATACAACGCTTCAGCAAGTTCTATAAGAACAGCACACCCACTAGCACCGTCGTTTGCTCCAGGAACAGGTAAATTTGGATTGTCTTTAGTAGCCTTAGCTCTAGTGTCGTAGTGAGCACCTAAAATTACAATATTTGTAAAATTTTCGTTCATTTTAAAAAGGACGTTCTGGCATTCAACTAATTGAACAGTAAAATTATGAAGAGTGTAATCTATGAGGGGATCTATTTGTTGAAATTTATCGATAAAATATTGCGCGCATTCTTCTCTTCCTTTAGTGCCAGGTATTCTATAATGTGTAGTATTGATGCTCATTTGGTCAGCTAAATAAGTATAAGCTTCATCCTCATTGAATAGTAACTCAATATCAATATTATCGAGTTCATTTTGGCTAAACATAAAAAATAGTGGTAAAATAAGTGGTATAAATACTATTAACACAACAAAAATAATTAGAGTTAATTTATACGCTTTTTTTATTAAAATTCACCATTAATTAGGTTCAATAAATCAAATTCATTTGAAATTAAAAATAAAAATAAATAATATAAAATTTATGTTTAAGCGGGTTCAAAACCTAAATCTATTCTTGTTTCACCTTTCAATTCAGTCTCTAGAAACTTAACCTTTACTGGAGTCCCAATTTTTATGGTTTCGGGATGCTTTTCGTCAACTCCCATCAATTGACCCGAAATCATTGGTCCTTCGTCAAGTTTAATTATTGAGAAACAATAAGGATTTTTGAGAGAATATCCTTTTTCGGTCATGAATGTTGCTCCTACTCCAATGCATGAAAATGCTGCTAAATTTCCATTTCCTGACATCTCAATCCATTCTAAATTAGTGGAATTGCATTTTGTGCATAATTTTCTTGAAGGCACATATGTTTCACCACAATCTTTACATTTTGATCCCATAAGTTTTTTACTTTGTAAAAATTCCAGATAATTTTGCATGGTAAATTCTTTTTCATTCTCTGACATCTTTTTCACCTCATTTTTGATAAATAGTTACTACACATGTAGCTCCACTACCACCTAGATTGTGTGTGAGTGCTTTTTCCACGTCAAATTTTACTTGTCGATTTCTTTCTGCTATACCCCTCATCTGTTTGAAGATTTCTACTGCTTGAGCAGCTCCCGTAGCCCCTACAGGATGTCCCTTAGATTTAAGTCCACCAGAGGTATTCAAAGGTAAGCTTCCATCTAGCTTTGATTCTCCATCACGTACCGCATCAACAGCCTTACCTTTTTCATAAAAATCTAAATCTTCCATAGCTACTAACTCTGCAATAGTAAAGCAATCGTGCAATTCCGCTATTTGGATATCTTTTGGAGTAACATTAGCCATTCGGTAAGCTTGTTTTGCTGCTTCTTTTGTTGCTACAAAACTTGTTAATGACTCTCGATCGTGTAAAGATAACGCGGCACTGCCTTGACCCGTTCCAGTAATCCAGATTGGTGTGTCAGTAAATCTTTTGGCAATGTCCTCTGCAGCTAAAAACACACAAGCGGCTCCATCAGTTACCAAGGAACAATCAAAAAGTCTAAGAGGACTGGCAATCATTGGATTGGAGGCACTCTTTAAGAAATCAAATTCGTCCTTCCAACCTGGAATTTCTTTGCCTTGTTTTTCTAATTTAGCTAATTTGTTATTCATTAAATCCTTTATTGATACTTGCATCTGAGCAAATGGATTTTCTTTACCATTTTCATGATTCTTTATTCCAATTCTCATTAGATCTTCACCAGTAGTTCCGTATTTGTGGAAGTGTGCTGAAGCAACAGCAGCATATAACCCCGGAAAGGTCGCACCTGCGGGGTACTCAAATAAATTATCAGATGCCGTAGCTAGAGTATCTGTTACCAAAGTCGTCGATACTTCATTCATCGATTCGCATCCACCAACAGCGATTACATCATGTATACCTGAAGCTATTGCAATAATACCTTGTCTAAGAGCAACACCACTGCTGGCACAAGCACCTTCGAATCGAGACGCTGGTTTTGGAGACAATCCTACCAAATTTGCCATTTGGGGTGCGAGATGTCCTTGATGATTAAAAAGATCTGAAGAATAATTTCCAAGATAACATGCGTCTACATCTTTAGGTTCAATTCCATTATCTACATTTTTAACCGCATTAAGCCAAGCATCTACCCATAAGTCCGGGTTTCGCTTCAAAGGGAATAATCTTCCAAATTGTGACATTCCCGCTCCAACAATCCCAACGCGTCTTGCTAATTTTCCCATTTTTTCATCATTGATTTTTATTTAATATTGTATTGATTTGAATTTAAAGAATTGAATTTTAGAAAAATTATATTTGTTATTGTTTTCAGAAAAAATTAATTTCTTAATAAAACCTTAGGATTAGTTGAGAGTGCTCTAAGAAGATCGTTAACATTTTTATCTATAACTTCATATAATAACTTATGTCAAA